>NZ_JBEZKZ010000025.1:0-66873 GCF_040651895.1 Streptomyces sp. NPDC048352 | reverse complement strand
GCCGAAACCGCCGTCGGCCTTGGCCAGAGAGCTGTAGAAACCGATCGATCCGTCGGCGTGGTGGTAGACCATGACCGCGTCGGAGCGGCCGTCACCGTTCACATCACGCTGTGCGATGGAACGCCGTACCGTCTCCTCCACCCAGCCGCCGAGGTCGTCGGTGCGTACGGACACGGCGCCGGTGCGGGTCTCCGCGGGGTCGGTGCCGAGGCAGCCGCCCTGCCAGGAGCGGCTGTTGACGCCGACCAGCTCACCGGCGGCGTTCAGCAGCGGGCCGCCCGTGTCGCCCTTGCAGAGGGAGTCGGTGCCCTTCCCCGTGAGGGTCAGGGTGGTGGCGTTGGAGGCGTTGAGGGTGAACGCGCCGGTGTGCGCCTTGACGGGCGCCCACTCGGTCTTGGTGCGCCCGAAGCCCACGGCGGTCAGATCGGCGCCGGCTGCCGGGGCGGCGCTCGCCTGCTTGATGCGTGCGGTGCCGCCGGCGGGAGTGGCGAGGCGGGCCAGGACGACGTCCCGGTCGGTGCGGGGGACGAGCTCGGAGACGGCGACGCGCTTGCCGTCTCCGAGGGTCACGGTGGTCTTGAGCGCCGGCGCACCTGCGGGGAGCGCGGTACCCGGCGTCGCGGCGAAGCAGCTCGCGGCGGTCAGGACCCAGGAGACGTCGACGACGGTGCCGGTGCATCCGCGGCCGTTCGCCTCATCGCCGATGTTCAGCTTGACGACGGCGGCGTGCTGGCCGGCCGCGGCCTCCTGGCCGGAGACGGCTTGGGCGGAGCCGGCGGGAACGATGCCCGCGGCGACCGCGGTGGCAGTGACGAGCAGGCCTGACATCCGCGCGGTGCGCGGACGGAATGCGGACATGTGCAGTTTCCTTCGGGAACAGGATGCGGTGAGCGCAGACGCCACAGTCGGTCGTGCTGTGCGCGGGACCGGTGGTCGGCGGGTGACGTGACCCTCGACAGGATCGGGAGCCTCGTGGAAAGCCGGCGGGGGGCTACTTGGTGATGCGGATCTCGACCAGGACGTGCTCCCGGCCGTCGACGGACTCGCCGACCCCTTCCCAGGTCTTCGCGGGGATGTCGTATTCGACGCGGTCGTTCTCGGCGGTCATGGCGAGGTGGGTGTTGCCGGAGGCATCGGTCCGTACTCCGTGCACCGACTTGATCTCCAAGGTCAGGAAGCCCTCGTCGCCGATGACCTTGAAGCAGACGTCCGCACGGTCACGGGCGAGGAACTTGAGGAGGTTCTCCTCGCTCCGGCAGTCCGCGAGGACGATGTGGCCGTCGCCCCGCTTGAGGAGGATGCCCTGTTCCGCCAGGATCTTGTCGGCGTTCGGGTAGTTGTAGTCCTCGACGGCGTATCCGGGCGTCGTGTCGGCGACGGGGTCGGCGGTGGCGTCGGAGGGCTGGCCCCCGGCCAGCACGGCCCATGCCAGAACACCGGCCGCCGTCGCGGTTCCCAGAATGCGCGTCCATGCGTTGCGTGATGTCATCACAGTCCTATGAGTGGAGATCGATCAGGGGGCATATCGGAAGGGCGGCGGCGCGCGGCATCTGCGGTGCCGCCACCTCGGTGGGTTTCAGGGAAGGCGGTCCGTCAGGACCGGGAGGGAACTCCGCCACGTTCCGGGGCCAGGAGGGCGAGGAGCCGCCTTTCGCCGGTCCTGCCGTACATCACGGCCCCAGGGTGACGTCGAACTCGATGACCTGGGTCTTGGGCGACATCGGACCGGAGTCGCCGACGATCTTGTCGAGGAGGGAACCGACGGAGTTGCTCCACCAGTCCGTGTATCCGATGACCGGGGGGTGGGTCGCGGACTCGATGGTCGACTCGTTGTAGGCGGTGTAACGCCACACGACGGAGCCGTCCGCGTTCTTGCGGAAGGGAGTCATCCGGACCTGGTGCGAGCCCAGGAACGTGTACGCGAGGTTTCCCGTGAGACCGGCCGTGGTGAGAGTCCCGTAGTCCTTGAGGTACTTCCCCGCACCGTCGAAGCCGCCGAGTGAGTAGTTGGACTTGTAGGAGCGGCCGAGTTCGAAGTTCCCGTCCCGCGTCAGGCCGGCGAAGACGGCGAGGACCTTCTGCGTGTGCTCGTGCTCACGGTAGATGCGGGTGAAATCGTCGTTGGGGCCGAAACACTGCGACCGGGAGCCCGTTCCGGTGAGCCAGCTCCAGCCCAGCTCCCACGGATTGGTGCTGTTGCCGGACTCGATGGGTGCGCCGAACGGCGTCAGGCAGCTCTCGGCGCCTTCCGGGAGGCCGATCTTGCCCGGGTCGATGGGGACCTTCGCGTTGTCCAGCGCGTTCTGGACCGCCTCGCGCACAGCGGCCTGGATGACGAGGTGCTTGGCCTCCAACGCGGCCTGGGCGGCAGCGCCGGCGCTCTCTCCGGCTGCGAGCGATGCCTTGCGGGCCGCAGCAGCCGAGGCCGCAGCAGCCGAGGCGTAGGAAGCGGCCTCGGTGGCGGACCGCACGGCGCGGCTCGCCGCACTCCGCGCCACGCTGCTCGCCCTGCGCGCTGCCGCGGCCGCCTGACGCGCGGTCTCGGCGGAGCGTGCCGCAGCGGCCGCGGACCCCTCGGCGGCGACGGCGTTCTTGCGCGCCTCCTCGGCGGACAGCTTGGCGGCCGCGGCGTAACCCTTGGCACGGTCGGCCCACTCGGCCGCCTTGGCGGCGGCGTCGCGTGCGAGGGCGGCCGCCTCGGAAGCCCGTGCCGCGTTCTCCTGTGCTTCCTGCGCCACCTTCGCCGCACCCGCGATCAGCGCACGGATCGCGCTGATGTGCGTGGCGTGGTCATGGTCGATACGGGCGAACTCGTGCTGCGTGGTGCCGATGAACTGGCGCAGCATGTGCGTGTCGCCTTCGAGCGCGATCTTGGCGGCCGCCTTGACGTAGGGGCCTCCGTTCGCCAGGAGGGTGGTGGCCTTCACCCGGTCGTCCTCGCGGACGGCCGCGGCACGCTCGACGTGCAGGAAGGCGTGCAGGGCCTGGGCGGTGCCCTTCTCCAGCGCGGCCACGGCCGCACGGCGCACCGCGGGGCCGGTGTTGTCGTCGGCCAAGGTCGTCGTCACCTCGACCCGGTTGTCCTCCTTGGCCGCCTCGACTGCTCCGCTTTCGAGGAACGCCTTTGCTTTCGCGGGGTTCTCGGTCTTGAGCACCTCCACGGCCGCCAGGGCCACGTTCTTGGTCGAAATCGCCGCCATGGCTGCGACGTTCTCGACGTTGTCCTGCTGGAGGGCGATGAGGCGGTCGGCGTCGATCCAGTGGACGACGTCCTCGTCGGAGCCGGCCAGCGCGAACTCAGCGGCGTCCCGGGTCCACGTTCCGGCCCGTCCGATGAGCTGGACCGCCGCCTTGCGTCCGGCGGCCACGGCTTCCGCGGTCCTGCCGGCCTTCAGCGCCGACTCCGCGGAGCCGATGAGCGCGAGCAGTTCTTCGGACAGGCGCGCTTCCTGCGTCCGCTCCCGGTCGTACCGTTCGAGCTGGTTCGTTTCCGCGCTCGCCTCGAGCCGCGCGCGTTCGATCGCCTCGGCGGTCTCCTCGGCCAGCCGGGACGTCTCGGCCTCACGAGCCGTCTGTTCGACTGCGCGTGCCTTGTCGACGGCTTCGGCTGCCTTGTTCGCCGCCTCGACGGCCGCGTTGGCGGCCGCCGTCGAGCGGTTCGCGTAGTCGACCGCTTGGCCTGCGTGGTTCGCCGCTTCCACAGCGGCCGCGGCGGCCTTCTCGGCGTGATCGGCGGCACTGTTGGCCGCGTCGCGCGCCGCGCGGGCCGCCGTGGCCGCCTCCCCGGCCAGGGTCCGCGACTTGTTCGCGGCCCGCGTCGCCCTGCCCGCGGCGGCCTCTGCCACGGCGGCTTCCCGCTGCGCGGTGGCGGCCTCGGACTGTGCGGCGCCGGAGGCCACGGCCGCGTCGGCCGATGCCCGAGCGGCAGCGGCGGCGTTGACGGCCGAGCCGGCCGCAGCCGCTCCTGCGGCATCCGCCGCTTCGGCGGCCAGCGCCGCGAGATCGGCCTTCTGCGCCACCGTGCGGACGAACTTGACCATGGCCGTGGCAGCCTGCGCCGCCGATCGGGCCACGTCCGCCATCGCCGCGTCCTTGGAGGCCCCGATCGCAGCTTGGTACGCCCGGGCCGCGGCGCGGCCTGCCGACGCGGCCGCTGCGGCGGCGGCCTGCGCTGCCGCCACCGAACGCTGCGCGGCGGCCTGCGCCGTCCGCGAGGCCGACACCGCGGTCGACGCGGCGGCTGCTGCGCCACGGGCCGCCTGCGCCGCCTTGTTCGCAGCCCGGGCAGAGCGCTGGACGTCCTGGTTGGCGGCCTCGGCCTCGGCCTTGGCCTCCAGCGCCGCCTCTTTCGCCTTCTCGGCAGCCTTGACCGCCTGCTGGGACAGCTCGACGGCCTCGTCGGTCTTCCGGCCGGCGCGCTGCCCCTCCGCCTCCACGACTTTGACCAGTTGCTGGATCGTCGCGGTCTCTTCGTCACGGGCCCGGGCGATGTACTGGCCCGTTTCGAGGAACCACCGGATCGCCCTCGGTGTCCCGTCGGTCAGTGCCCGCTCGGCGTACTCCCGCACCTGCGGCGACGCCGTCACGAGGATGGACGTCACCTGCACCCGCTCGTCCTCCTCGTGAGCGGTGAACTGCCCGCCGCTGAGGAAGGCGCGCAACGCGAAGTCCGAACCGACCCCCAGCGCAGCGGATGCATCACGTTTCACGGCACGGCCCCCGTGGGCCATGACCGTGGTCACGGCGACCTTCAGGTCCTCGCGCACCGCGGCCTCGAATCCGCCCCGGAGGAAGGCCTCGACCGCCGCCGTGCCGCCCGACAGCGCCGTACCGATCCCCTCGCGCGTCGCCCTGCCCGCCATGACCAGGGACTGCGTGAGCGTGAACCTGTTGTCCTCGGCACGAGCCGCCGGCAGCTTCTCGTCGAGGAACGCCCTCACGTCCGCCGCACTCCCCACCAGGGCCGCGGCAGCAGCGGTGCGGACGGCGCGGCCGCCGGTCCGGTACGCCCAGACGACCCTGCCGCGTTCGGTGTCCGGCAGGCCGGATCCCTCGGGCGGTGCGGCGGGTACGGCGCCGCTCGCCGCGTATGCGGGCCGGCTGAGCACCGTGCAGTTCGGCAGCGCACAAGCGGCTGCCACTCCGGCGAAGGCGGTGAGTGCCTGACGTCTGCTGAACTGTCGTGAACGTGGTGCCATCACGACTCCCTTCTCTTGCGCTGATCCCGACCAGGACGTGCTCCCGGCCTGACGGGCTGTCATTGGCCGGTGGCCCGCGCCCGGTGTGCCGCCTCGGACTCCGGGTTCGCGTGTCGCTCCCTGGGGGCGGTGACCACTCTCGGTGCACCGCGAAGGTCAGGGGAAGGGGGTTCGGGTGGACGGAAGCGTCCCTGACCCAATCCGGCCCGGACGGGCCCGCGCCGATGCCGCCGGCCGGCAATCGGGAGCCGGCGCTCATCTTCGGGGGTGTGCCTGACGCCCTGGAGGAGCGTGGCGGAGCCCTGACGACGTGGCCGTCAAGGCCCGGACGGACAGCGCGGTTCGGCTACGACGTCACCCGGACCTGACCCGCCGCCCTCGCGTCGGCATCCCGAAGGCGGTGCCGTCCCGCTTCGCCTCGGCGTAGGCGTACGCGATGCGGCGGCACGGGCCCGGTGGCGACACGGGGCCGCCCCGACATGAGTGACGCCCCTGCCCGGTGTGTCACACGGGCGGGGCGTCGCGGCAGGCGCTGCGGTGCGGGAGGACGTCCGGTACGCGGCAGGCGGTGGGAGGAGGTGTGGACGGGCGCGCCGGCCGGCAGGCGCGCTCCGGCTCACGCCGCGGCCGTCGGATTCGATCCTTTGGCGAAGCGGCGGTATTCGGCGTTGACGCGCTGCGCTTCCTCGAGCTGGTCCTCGAGGACGACGATGCGGCAGGCCGCCTCGATGGGGGTGCCCTGGTCGACCAGTTCGCGGGCACGGGCGGCGATGCGCAGCTGGTAGCGGGAGTAGCGGCGGTGGCCGCCGGCGGAGCGCAGGGGGGTGATGAGGCGGGCTTCGCCGATGGCGCGCAGGAATCCCTGGGTGGTGCCGAGCATCTCGGCGGCCCGGCCCATGGTGTAGGCGGGGTAGTCGTCGTCATCGAGACGGCCGAACGAGTCGTCTGCTGTCATTGCACCTCTCTGTGGAACGCGTGGAGGGGCCCGGGTGCCATCTGGCACCCGGGCCCCGAAGGAACTGCTACACCATCTGCCGGCCCTGATGCTGCGCCGGCCTTCTGTTTCCGCCCGCCCGGACTGAACTCCGCCGGGGGTGCGGGGATCGCGGATGCGTGACCGGAGACCACCTCGCTTTCGATGTCCTGCGGTACCCGGACTCGCGTGGCGTCCGGGCGATCCTGATGGCGTCTGGTTCCTCCGTTCTTCCCTCTGGATCGATCGCTTGCCAAACGGGAACTGCGAACTGCTGCAACGCGGGTACTGCTCTTACCGCTGTACTGCGAACTTCCTGTACTGCTGGTGTTGCCTACTGCTGGTGTTGCGTACTGCTGTGGCCTCTTGTAGCGCCACTTCGGCAGCCAGCCCCGTCGCCCATCCTGCGTCTGCTCTGGCTTAGAACCCCACTGCCGAACCTCCCGGTGCGCGCGCCCGCAGCCGACGCCTTCACCGAGGTGCTGCTCAACCACTTCACTGCTGGTACTGCGAACTGCACTTACTCGCTACGGGTACTGCTCGCGGCGGCCCCTGATCACTGCGGGCCACCCGGTCCGGTCGTCAGTCCCGTCGCCGTCCTGCAACCGCTCTGGCTTCGAAACTCCACCACCGCACCGTCCTGCGCACTGCAACTACTCGTACTGCTGGTACTGCTGCCCGGCAGTTCGTCTCTGCCGAGCCCTGCGGTCTCTCTGCGTTACGAGAGAAACCATAACCACCCCGCCGCCGAATGTCTACTCTGGCCGCCATAGATTTCCGCGTCTTCAGCGAGGAGATAATCAGCCTCGGCCGTGGTCCAAGAGGGCGACGGCTTCGGCGAAGTCGGCGTGTGCGGGTGCGAAGGAGCGCGCCGCGACGAGGAACATCGACCGGTCGGTGAGGGCGCGGGCGAGGCGGGCGGGGTCGTCGGGAAGGCGGCGGGCGAGCGTCACGCCCTCGTCGAAGCAGGGCCTGAACCGCTCCTCGAACAGGTACGGCTGGTCGCCTTCGCGGACGGCCGCGCGGATGGCGATCCTGCGGTGGACGTCGACCAGCTCGGGCAGCCGGTCGGTCTCGCGCAGTCTCGCCGCCTCCGCTTCGAGGCCCGGCAGCATGCCGAGGAAACCGTCCCGTACGTCGCGCGACCATCCGAGCCCCGTGCCGAACGGCGGCATCGGGGACTCGGGGCTCGCGGCGGGTTCGGCCGCCCGGCCCGACAGGACGAAGAGCGTCCTCCACCACCCCAGGATGCAACTCCAGCTCTCCGGCTCGCCCGTGTTCGCGAGCTCCTCCAGGACACCCAGGGCCTCCCGCCGGGCGGCCGCAGCACCCGCGCCGTCCCCGGCGGTCTCCCGCATCCGGGAGAAGTGGACCAGCTCCCAGGTGAGGATCGCCAGAGAGGTGCGCTGTTCGGCCGCCTCGCGCCGGGTCTCCTCGAGGAGCTCGCGGAAGACGCTCGCTGCGTCGTCGTGCAGCCCGGCGCCCTCCAGGTTCGCCGCCCACCGCACCATGTTCCAGAAGGAGTGATCCGGGATCCCGTTCCGGGCTGCCTCTTCGTCGAGCTCCGCGGCCTCCCTGAAGCGCCCCTCCTCGGCCAGAACGCCCGCCAGGGGCTTGCTCAGGCCGGCCTCGGCCAGCTCCTCACAGATCGCGCGCCCCTCCGCCCGGCGCCCGAGGGCGAACAGGGAAGCCTGGTAGGCGTCCAGGGCCCGGCACAACCGCTCCGCCCGCTTCGCCGCCCCGGCCTCCATCCTGCGAGCGGCCCGGGACGCCTCGGCGGCCAGCGCGACGTCCACCTTCGGATCCCGGCTGTCGTAGCGCAGCGCGAGCAGGGCGTCGACCAGCTTCGGCCCGTACGCCTTCGGACTCACCTCGGCCAGAACCCGGTACGCGCCGACCAGTTCGGCCCGACTCGGCCGGCCGGACCCCAGCAGCAGCACACGGGCCCGAAGCACCGCATCGTGATCGATCGTCACCATTCCCCCTGTCTCCGGATGACGCACGAGGGAGATTCTGAGTGGCAGGGAACGGACCGGACAAGCCTCGCGAACTGTGCGTTCCGTCCTACGAAAAACGGCTCTGACCTGTCATGATGGACATGCTTTCGCCCTGAACCCCCGAGCGGGGACGCGGCGCACCCGGCCGCAGTGAGGCGCCGAGCGACCGGAGCCGGCGCAGTCCGCCCCGGCTCAGAGGCCCTGTGCTGCGCGGAGGCGCTCGATCTGGCGGAGGGCGGGGCCCTGGGCCAGGCGCGGATACGGCTCCGGCCCCATACCGGAGAGGTCGGCGATGCACACTCCGACTCGGGTCACGATCCGGTCGATGACCTCGGGGGGCTCGGTGGCGCCCTCATCGGTGATCGTCATCCTGATGCGGATCGTGTCCTCGGGGAAGCCCGTTCCGTCGAGGTCCTCGTACCGCACGGCCACCGTTCGGCCGTCCTCACCGGCGGAGGGGCAGGCAGCGACGGCCGAGCGCAGCTGGGAGAAGACGGTTTCGGCTCCTGCCGCGGTATGGGACGCGAGGAGGTTCACCTGCGGCTTGCCGGGTTCGTCGGTGTCGAAGGTCTGACTGATCGCGGCCTGGGCGCCGTGCTGGCGGAGCAGGCCCCACATGGTCGAGCAGGGGGTGGACCGTTCCGCCGGCGACAGGGGCCTGAGCTCGTTCGGGTGCACGTCGTGGCTCCCGGATGCCCCTGCGCTGACGCCGGCGGTGTCACCCGGTTGCAGGGCCAGCTCCCGCAGCCGGGCGGTGTCCGGTATCGCGCCGGTGGTGCCCGGCGTCGGCAGTGCGGGGGAAGGAGTCGCAGAAGGCACTGGCTTCGTCGGTGTGCCTGTCGGGGAGCGGTCGGGCTTGGCGGAATGCGGACCGCCCCCTGAACAGGCAGAGATCACAAGACAGCCGACGGCCACCAGTACGACAGAACGGCGATTGAGCATGCGGCCCCCCGGAACAACGTACGCATCACAACGATCCGGCCCGCACTGTAACGGCGCCTTCCCGTACGCCTGACGCTGGGACCGGCGGATACACCACATCGTGACACTGGAGCCCTCCACCCCGCTGGGCGGCGCCGCGCTGCGGGGCCTCGGCCGTCCTGATGGGCAGGAGCCGGCGGAGGTCCAGAAGCGTGCGGGCGCCCGGACGGCGGTGGTGACGGTCGCTGCGCGACCGGGGCGCAGCTGCCGAGACCCGTTCTGTGCGGCGCACCTCATCAGACCGTGCATCACTGGAGCGACCTGGAAGCCGGTATCGGGGAACTGCTGCGTATCGCCCGACAGCGCGTCGTCGTCTTCATCTGGGACCAGACCGTCTACCGGAAGTTCTGGTTGCTGGACGAGTACCTGCCGGAGGTGGCCGCGTTCACCGACACCCGGTCCGTCCCTGTCGACCGGCCGGCCGCGCTGCTGGGGGGGGGCGCCCGCATCGAGACCGTCCCGATCCCGCATGACGTGCCGACCTGCTGGGCCGCGCGAAACACTCGACATCGGCTACCGGCTCCTCATCGCCGACCAGTGAGCGTGCGGGTGGCGCGACGCGCGGTCGCCGGCCGCCTTCGCGGGGTGTCGACGCCGTGTCACCACTGGGCGATGAGCGGCGTTTCCGGGCCGTGCTGCCGCCAGGCTTCGTTGAGACGGACGAGGCGGGCCGGGGCGGCGATGCCGCGCACGGTGGCGATCTTGCCGCCTGCGACGTCGAACGTCACGGCGCCGATGACCTGGTCGCCGACCACGAAGAGGAGGGCGGGGGCACCGTTGACCGCCGCGTAGTGGACGGCCGGCGTTCCTCCGGCCAGGCGCCGCTTCGCGGGTGTGGGCTTGAAGCCGGCCCGTACGACGGCGGCGATGCGCTGCGGGGTGTCGAAGCGCAGCAGCTTCGCGGCCAGGCCGCCGGCGCCGTCGGAGATCGCGGTCGCGTCGTCGGTGAGCAGCGCCACCAGCCGTTCGGTGCGGCCCGAGGAGGCGGCGGCGAGGAACTCCTCCACGATCCTGCGGGCGGACGCGCGGTCGACTTCGCCGCCGCCGCGGCGCGCGGCCGTGATGCGGCGCCTGGCTCGGTGGAGGTGCTGCTGGCTCGCGGACTCGGTGAGGTCGAGGATCTCGGCGATCTCGGCGTGGCCGTAGGAGAAGGCTTCGCGCAGGACGTAGACGGCCCGCTCGACGGGTGAGAGGCGCTCCATGAGCGTCAGCACGGCCAGCGAGACCGATTCGCGCTGCTCGAAGGTGTCGGCCGGGCCGAGCAACGCGTCGCCGTCGAGGAGCGGTTCGGGGAGCCAGGCACCGGCGGTGCGTTCGCGGCGGGCCTGTGCCGAGCGGAGCCGGTCCAGGCACAGGTTGGTGACGACCTTGGTCAGCCATGCCTCCGGTACGTTGATCCGCTGCCGGTCCGCGGCCTGCCAGTGCAGGAACGCGTCCTGCACCGCGTCTTCGGCGTCGGTGGCGGAGCCCAGGAGCCGGTACGCCAGGGAGGCCAGCCGGGTGCGGCTCGCCTCGAACCGGCTGGTGTCGAAGCGATCAGTGGCGGTGCTGTCCATGCGGCCACCCTAAGATGCCGATTTCCGCGGTGAGATGGAGGTCCCGTACCGGCAGGTACACGGGGTCAGGCCGGCCCGTGCAGGGCTCGCGGTGCGGCCGGAAGGGGGACGAGGTCGCGGGTGGCGACCGAGGTGCCGGGGCCCTGTGCCTGGCCGAGGGCGGTCGCGATGCCGTTCCGGGTCTGGGGGACAGCGGTGCTCCCGGCGGATGCGCTCACGTCGATCGCCGGAGCGGGTCCGGCGAGGGCGATCGGCACGTCGTGCACCGATGAGCGTACGGACGGCAAGGCGACCGCCCTGGCCGCGGTCGGCCAGGGTGAGGGCGACGCGGTGGCTGCGGGCGCGGCCTGAGGGGACATGCCTGCTCCTTCGGGGGAGGGAGTTCAGCGCCGGGCGAGCGGGGGTTCGGGCTCGACGCGGGGCGGCTCCTGCGGATGGCGGACGCAGCAGAAGGTGCTGGTGCGTGCCCTTTCGCGGGATGGGCTGCCGGAACGCCGTCGAGTTCGCGGTCAGGGACGGGGCTACGCGATCGCCTCCTCGGCGGGGGAAGCGTCAGGCGCGGCGGCGGCCAGGCGGTGCTTGCGCTGGGGCAGCCCGAACGTCGGGTGCGAGGTGGCCCACAGCGACATCCTGAGGATGCCGGCCTTGATCCGTGCGGCCTTCCGGCCGCCCATGTACGTCGGCTTCGCCTGCCCTTCGCCGTCGATCATCTGCAGGATCCCGTCCCGCCGCCCGAGGCTGATGTGGTTGCCCACGTACTCCAGCTTGGTGTTCGCGATGTCGCAGCCGGTCAGCCGTCCCACGATCGCGTCCGCGGCCTGCCGGCCGGTGTAGCCGGCCGTAGCGCAGGACATGGGCAGCGGCCGGCCGTTGTCGCCGATGACGTAGGCGCTGTCGCCGGCGGCGTAGATGTCCGGGTGCGAGAGCGACCGCATGGTGCGGTCGACGACGATCCGACCCTCCTCGGTGACCTCCAGCCCGCTCACGGCGGCGATGGGGCTGACCGCGAAGCCGGCCGTCCACACGGTCGCGTCGGACGCCAGGACGGTGCCGTCGGCACACAGCAGCCGCGTCGCTTCGACGGCTTCGACGCTGGTGTGCTCCAGGACGGTGATGCCCAGCCGGTCGCAGGCCTGGCGCAGGTGGTTGCGGGCTCCGGCGGCGAGCGAAGCACCCAGCTCACCGCGGGCGACCAGCGTGACCGACAGGCCGGGCCGGGACTCGGCGATCTCGGTCGCGGTCTCGATGCCGGTCAGCCCGTCGCCGACGACCAGTACGCTGCCGCGGCCGTCCCGCCGGCTCAGGGTGTCCAGGCGCTCGCGCAGGCGTAGCGCGGAGGGCCGGCCGGCGACGTCGAAGGCGTGCTCGGCCGCTCCGGGAACGCCGCGGTCGGCGCCGTGGCTGCCGAGCGCGTAGAGGAGCGTGTCGTAGCCGATCTCGCCGCCGCCGTCGGCGTCGGCCACGGCGACGACCCGGCGCTCGGGGTCGACGGCGGTGACACGGGCCAGGCGCAGCCGTATCGCCGTGCCCGCGAAGACGTCGGCGAGCCGGGGAGCCTCGATCTCCTGGCCGGCCGCGAGCTGGTGCAGCCGCAGCCGCTGGACGAAGTCCGGCTCGGTGTTGACGACGGTGATCTCGGTGTCCTGCGGAACCAGCCGGCGGGCCAGGGTCCCGGCCACGTGGGCTCCGGCATACCCGGCGCCGAGGACGACGATGCGGTGCTTCATGTCTCGCTCCTGTCGGTTCGCTTGCTTGCGGTGACTTGAGCGGAACAGCACCCCGATTCCTGACAAGAACCGGATGTGATGCGGGTCACAGAGCGACAGGGCTGTCAGCAGCCGCCGGAGGAGGTGGGGGCGGCGCCGATGGTGAGGGTGGTCGGCGCCCCGCAGCAACCGCCACCGCTCTGCTCGGCGGCCTCGGGCTGGTCGAAGAGGCCGGCTCCGCCGCACACGCCCGTCTCGGGCAGGGTGAGTTCGACGCGCTCGGCGGCTTCCCGGTCGCCGGCGAGGTGGGCGGCGACGGAGCGGACCTGCTCGTAGCCGGTCATCGCGAGGAAGGTCGGGGCGCGGCCCGCAGCGAAGCGGACACCATCGAACCCCGCCCAGGACTTCTGCTCGCCACTCCCATTCCCGCAGCCGGCCCGGGCACCCGCCGGCCTGCCGTCCCGGCTAGGACTGTCCGGGTGATCTTGCAGGGCGCGTGCGATGAGGTCGTGGATCAGGAACTCCCCGGGCACACGGTTCTCTTCGAGGTCGCCGGGGCCGAACCATCCGCAGGCGGAGTGCTTGGACCATTCCAGAGCGGGATGGTCCAGGTCGCCGTCGACCTCGACGAGACAGTCGGCCTCGTGACGGAGTCCGGCGCCGTCGTCTCCGGTCCAGGTGTCGGGGAAGAGCCGGCGACGGGCGCTTCGCCTCTGGGCGAAGGCCTGGCCGTTGTGGTTGAGGATGACGGCCCCGACGGTCCAGACCTCGCCAGGGGCGGAACGACCGGGGGTGTGCGGGCATGGTGGACAGAGGCGGGTGTTCTCCTGGTGTGGTGCGTTTGCGCAGGTCAAGGCGGCCCTCGGCATGGGGGAGGTCGGTTGCTGACGCCGGTCGTCTCCTCGTTCCGGGAGCTGTCCGACCGGTGGCGTCACCGACGCCGCTGTCACCCGAATGGCGCAACATAAGGTGCCACCCACATGGGTGAAGATCAAAGCTGATGAGTGCTGCAACCGAGGCAATGCGCGAAAGGGGAACCACATGCGCATGCGCAGAATGCTCGCCGCCGTCATCGCAACGGCAGCCCTCGCCGGACTCGGCCTCACGGGCGCCGCCACCGCCGCCACGACACAGGGTGCCCCATCCGCCGTCACCCCGTCCGAGTGCAAGCAGGGCGGTGGAACGGCCGACCTGACGGACAACCTCTGCAAGGGCGGTATGTACGACGGGGAGCAGATCGACTAACCCCGCAAGGCGCCCCGCGGCCACGTGCCGCGGGGCGCTCCCGCGCGAGCGCGGCGGGGTCCGCGTCGGGGTCAGGTCGGGGTCAGGGGGTGCGGAGGCTGGTGGTGTACACGTCCGTACGGTTGTGGGGTGCGCCGGAGTGGGTCTCCGTGAGCACCGCCCGTACTCCCTTGCCGTCCGCCACCAGGCCTTGGTAGTCGCCGAGGAAGTAGCCCCCGGCGAACGGCGCCTGCAGCCAGTCGAAGATCCGCGAAATCCGTCGTTCGGTCCGTACCTTCGGGTTTCCGTGTCGCAGCGTGGTCAGTTGGTGGGCGGTGGGCAGGGTGGTGGTGTTGCCGGGCTCGAGGTGGCGCAGGTCGTAGTAGGTGAGCGCGACCGTGCCCCGCTCGGTGACCGCGATCGACGGTGAGAAGGCCGGAACGCCCTCGGGGCTGATCAGCTCCGGGGTCCCCCAGGTGCGTCCGCCGTCGGTGGAGCGCACCAGCTGGACGGAGTCGTACCTGCCGTGGGAGAAGTCCGCGCCCTCGTAGGCCATGTACAGCGTGCCCGTCTCGGGGTCGATGGCCGGGCTCGGCAGGGTGGCCGCCGCGCGCAGGGGCTTGGTGGGGTCGTTCGGGTCGACCTCCGGTACGGAGGTGTCCCGGGCCACGGTGACCGGGGCGCTCCAGGTCTCTCCGGCGTCGGTCGAGGTGACCACCTCGTAGCGGGCTTCGGCGACGGTGCTCAGGTCATCGGAGTAGGTGATCCGGTCGAAGAAGTCGTACAGGGTGCCGGTGTGCCGGTCGGCGACGATCAGGTGGCCGATGGTCTGGGTGTTGGGCACGGCGCTGGTGTCGACGAACGGCCGGGCCTCGCTCCAGGTGCGGCCGCCGTCGCGGGTGAGGGAGATGTAGCCGGGACCGTCGAGGGAGCCGGGGCCGGGCGGGTCGTTGTCGAGGCGGTTCCAGACCTGGTAGGCGGTGCCCTCGCGGATCGGGTCGGCGGTGAGTGAGGGCTTGTCGTTGAAGAACGGCTGCTCGTCGACGTGCGTGGTGGTGAGGTTCTGCCACGTGCGGCCGCCGTCGCGGGACGTGACTGCCAGGAGGGCGCTGCGCGTGCTCTTCGTGAAGTCGACGCCCTCCCCGCCGGCGTAGACGGTGCCGTCCGGTCCGGTGCTCACCCAGGGGTCGGAGGCCCGTTCGTAGTCCGCGCCACCGGGGGCGCACAGGCTGAACGGCAGCGTGCTCCGGTGGAAGGTGTGGCCGTCCGTGGTCCAGCCGGCCGCCAGGCCGCGGGCGCCGCCGTCGTTCCAGCGGTCCTGCTGGAACACGGTGACGACGCGCTCGGGGTCGCGCGGATCGACGGACAGGTACGGCTCGACCTCGGTGCCCGGGTAGACGACGCTGTCGGGGGACCTCGCTCCGATGGTGCAGTTCGCGTACGGGTCGCCGTGGGACACCCTGACCGGTGGTGTGCCGTCGGGGTTCCGGCCTGCTGCGGCGGGAGTCGCGCCGGTGACGGCGACGAGCAGGAGCGTGGTGGCGACGACGACGGCGGTCTGGGGCAGGCAGACGCGCATGCGGGATCTCCTCCGGGGCTGTCGGCCGGGGTACGGGACCCGCCGTCATCGGAGCGGCCTGGGCCGCGGAGGCGTACCGGAACGCGAGGGTGGGGTGACTCCGCTTGGTCCTCTTCGGCGTTGCAGCCGGCGCCCTTGATGGGCCGAACGACGGAGTCACCCCGGGCTCGTCGAGGGCATGGCGGAGCCGACCGGCGGGTGCACGTGCCGGTCGGCTCCTTGGTCGTGCTGTTACGGCGCCGTCGCGTAGGTCCCCGGAGAGGGGCGTGGGCCGCGCGCCGGTCGGCGATGCCGGCGGGATCGGCCGCGACTCAGAGGGGTGGCAGCGGGATGGCCTGCCGGGCCTCTTCCGGCGCGGTGTTCAGGACGGCGCGGACCCGTCTCGGTCGACGTCCGCCGTCGTCGGAGTGCCGTGGTGTCGAGAGGCGCGCGAACGGTCCACGCGAACGGTCCACCCGGTGGTGGACCGGGTGCGTCGTCGCGCCGGGCGCACCGAAAGGTCAGGTGATCGCCGGTGTGGTCCCGTCGGGCAGCGCGCAGGCGTCGCCGGCGTAGGGGCGTGAAACGATCTGTCCGCCGGCGGCCGTGCACTCGTCCCTGGAGATGTTCGGAGACGAGGCGGCCCCGGCGCTGACGGCGCCGAGGGCGCTCATGCCGGCAAGGGTTGCCGCGGCCAGGGCGAGGCCCAGGATTCTCCGCATGCGCTGCATGTCTTCCTCCTCCGCTCAGGCGCCTTCGTTCGGCCTTCGGGAAGGACAGCTCGCAAGACGACGACGCCCTCCTACTCAGCATGGGCGCTCCGCATGCGGCACGCGAGGCCGGGCCGGCCACCGCACCGGCGGTGACGGCCCGGCCCTGGAGAGGCACAGCTCGGTGTGCGGGTGCTCCGGAGAGGACGGGCAGACGTAGAGCCGCATGGTGTCGGTGCTGCCGGCTTCCACCGCGGCCCACCTCGGCCGGCACGGACATGCCGCTGCCCGGATGCGAGCCTTCCGCTGACCCCGGCCGCAGGCGCCGGCGGGGCCATGGTGCACTGCACCGCGCTTGGCTGCTCAGGACGGAGGGCCGGCTCCCCTGCCCCCACCGCAAACCAGCCGGATCGCGGAGACAGACCCCGCCATGGGCGCCGATTCCGTCTCCGAGCACACCGGCAACGGCTACCGTGGCCGTACGACCCGCATGGAGGAGCCCGTGAGCGCGCAGCCCGAGGAAGCCCCCGCCCCGCCGGCCCCGGCTGCCGCCGCGCAGCTGCTCGCCCAGCTGCGCGGCGACCGCCGCGCCGGCACCTGGGTGGCCGCCTTCGAGCGGGACTGGGCCAAGGCCCTGGAGGACTCCCGCCACAGCTACAGCCTCACCCCGCTGCACGACGTCGTACGCGGCTGGCAGCTGCGCATCGCCGCGGCCCCGGCCGTCGACGCGTACATGGACTCCGGCCGTGACGAGACCGGCTTCGTGGACCTGGACGACGTCCTCGGAGTGCGCCGGTGACGGAGCTGCCGTGGGCGGTGCGCCTGTCACCGGAGGCCGCGAAAGCGCTCTCCGGTCTCCCCGAGCACGCGAAGGAGATGGTCCGCGACATCCTGGACATCGCGGTGCGCTCGCCGTGGGGCTGGCCCCAGTGGAACACCGGAGATCCGGAAGGCGAGGACGTCCGCGCCGGGTCGGTCGGGCAGCTTTCCGTCGTCTACGTGATCAACCGGCTCACCCGGCACCTGTCGATCCTGGACGTCGTCTGGCTCGGGTAGCCAACCGCCCCGCAACACCGCGTCCCGGCGGGGGAGGTGGGCTTCGAGGCGATGCCGGCGCGCGGCCCGGTACCTCGTGGCGCTCTTGCAAGACCGCTCAGCCCCGGACGATGCAGAAGGGATGTCCGGCCGGATCGGTGAGGACCCGCCACCTGTCCTCCTGCGGCTGATGGTCCGGCTTGGCGGCGCCCAACTCCAGCAAGCGGGCCTCCGCCTCGTCCAGGTCCACGACGTCGAAGCACAGGTGGAGTCAACGGACTGTACCGACGGACACCTCAAGGATCGCGGTCAGCACGAGGGATGAGCACCCCGTCCGGGAACGTCCTCACGGAGCACCGTCGGCCCGGGCCCCTTCGAGACGGCCTAGGGTCGGCCCATGAGCACGGCAAACGACGACCGCATCGCCCTCGACCTCCTCGACGCCCACCTGGAGGACCTGTGGCGGGCAGCCATCGAGCTCGAGCGGGGAAACCGGGCCGTCGTCCCCGAGGCGCCGCGCGAGCCGGCCGGGACCTGCGCGGGCGGTGCGGACACGGAACTCCTGCGGTGGGGGTACGGGCAGCTGGTCGGCATCCCGCGCTCGCCGGCCGACGTGTTCGCCCGAAGCGTCGGCAGCACCCTCACGGAGCTGCGGCGGCGCCGCAGCCCCTGGAACGCGGCGGCCCTGCGCCTGCTGGACGACCCGTACGTCTTCCTCGCCACCGGTCCGCGCCTGCACGAGGACTGGGCCGAGGACGTGCTCGCCCTGATGCACCGGGAGGTCCCGGACCCGCGCGGCTGGCTGCGGCTCGACGGCGACCGCACCAACGACGCCCGCCACACCGTGCCGGCGTACCCCTTCCAGCCGCCGCCCGCCGCCGGGTTCCGGGACCTCCTGCACGAGCTGGAGCCGGCGGGGGCCGTCACCGCGCTCGCCGTCATGGCGGAGGAGTGGGGCGACGGCCGGCCCGTACGGAACCGGCCGGAGCGCGACGCCTTGCTGGCCGACGCACGGCTCTTGCTGGACCGCTACGGCCCGGACGCCCGGTTCTGGACGAACGCCCTGGACGCGGCCTCGGACCCCGCCCGGGACTTCGTCCGGGCCGGCCTCCAAGGGACGAGGGTCCACAGGTTCCTCACCGGCGAGTACCTCAACGGCCTCGACCTGTTCGACGAGCTGGGCCTCATCGCCGTGTCCGGCGCCGAGGTCGGGGTCTTCTGGTCCATCGGCGCGTACTGACACCGGCTCCCCGGGTACGCGGGCCCGCCCGGGGCGTCCGGCGGCGCGCGCGCCGAGCCCGCGCCGGGGCCGGGGCGGGGGGCGTCCAGTGCCCTCATCGGTGTTGACCGCCCCCGGCAGGCAGTGCTGGAGTCGGCACATGGACAGCATCCCCGCCAACCGGCGGCTCTGGAACCGGATCAGCAGCGCCTACCAGCACCGGCACGACCCGCACATCGGCGCCGCACCCCGGCTGTGGGGCATGTACTCCATCCCCGACGCGCACCTGAACGCCCTGGGCGACGTCACCGGCAAGCGCGTCCTGGAACTCGGCTGCGGCGCCGGCCAGTGGTCCAGAGCGCTCGCCGCCGAGGGCGCCACCGTGGTCGGGCTCGACCTGTCCGAAGCCCAACTCGCCGCTGCGGCACGTACGATGGGAGCGGCCCGCTACCCGCTGGTGCAAGGCGCCGCCGAACGGCTCCCCTTCGCCGCCGACAGCTTCGACCTGGTGTTCTGCGACTTCGGCGGGCTCAGCTGGGCGCCCCCGCACCTGGCCGTCCCGGAGGCCGCACGCGTTGTGAGCCGAGGCGGACGCCTGGTGTTCAACGTCGCCAGCCCATGGTTCGAAGCGTGCTACGACGAAGCCGCCGGCCGCGTGACCACGACGTTGCAGCAGGACTACTTCGGGCTGAACACCATCGCCGAAGACGGCGGCGCGACCAGCTACCAGCTCACCTACGGCGACTGGGTCAGGGTCCTGCGCGGCGCGGGTCTCGTCATCGACGACCTCATCGAGCCGCGGCCCGAACCCGGCACGCCCAACGGCTACAACGAGACCGACCCGTCCGACTGGGCACACCGCTGGCCGGCGGAACTGCTCTGGGTGACCCACAAACCGTGAGTTCCGCCGCGTCAGACGTGCAGGCATCCCCTACGGATTCGTTCCCAGGACGGTCATCCGCCGGATCGGCGACAGTCGAACGGCCAGAGGCGAAGCGCTGTACCGCTGAGGCCGGGCGGGCGGCTGTCGTATCACCGCTCGGATTCCCCGGCGCCGCAGGCTTCACCGACCGGCATACTGGGCGCCATCCACGATTCGGCCGGAAGCAGATGGCGTGAAATCCGACATAGTTCGCATGAGTGCAAGCCTCGCTGTTGCCACTGCGACGGCGCTCGTCCCGTCGTCTTGCGGGGCGGGCAAGCCCGTCGTCGTTCCGGAGGCGGTCACTCATGCCGAATTGGTCGGCCGCTGGGACGGGGAGCAGAAATGCGGAGCGCCGGTCCTTCGACTGCGTGACGATTACACCTTCTCCGGCAAAGACTTTCCGGTCGAGTGGGACGGCCCAGGGCCGGACTCGCAGGTGACACGCCGTTCGTCCGACGGGGAATGGCACGGGGTCAACAAGGACCCTGGCCTGCCGCCCTATCTTGTACTTGCTTTCGACCATCACAACGACATCCGAATTCTGCATTTCTACACGGAGAACGGCGAATTGCGGATGGACGGGACCGTCTACGCGGGCGGTGGGGACCCCTATGCCTACCGATGTCACTACCGACGGAGTTCCGTCGACCCTGAGGCGCAGAACTCCTGACCGCTCCGGACTGGGCACTCAGCGCTGGGTTGCCGAGCGCGCTTTCGCCCATCCGGCCCGTCTACGGCCAGAAGCTTCGTGACCGAGGTGCTGTCACGACCTCGTTCGGCCAGGTCCGCCGGACCAGCTCGTACCGGTCGCGCAGGTCTTCGATCCAGCCGTGGCCCACATCCAGCCAGACGCGGACCGACGAGACGGACTCGTCGTCCTGCACGGTGACGATGGGAACGGGTACCGAGAACTGCCGGTCGAATTCGATCTGGATCCCACCGTTCCGGAGCCAGCGGATGCCCCGGCCGACGGCGAGCTCGTCGAGGACGGTGGACCAGTCGTTCAGATCTTCCGGCGACAGGCACAGGTCAAGGCGCCCGTTGACGAAGCCGCTTGAAACGACGATCTCGGCGTCGAGGTAGTCGTTGTACGGAGTCTCCCCGGGTCGGTGACGGCCCAGTACGCGCACCTGGACACTGTTGTCCCCGGCGACCATGTGGATCAAGTCCGCCCCGCCGCCCGCGACCATCCGCCCTCCCGCAAACCCAAGACGATCACCGTCATCATGCAGGATCCGCCGACAGCCCGGCCGCCGCGCCGCCCGGACGGCGAAGGCGCTCGCGCATCGCGCGTGACGATGACGCCCGGTCGGCCAGGACGGCCTCTGGCCCGGTCCGGGGCCGCCCGAGCGGGCGGGGAGCGCGGAGGCGGCCCGTCCGTCCGGCGGTGCTCGTGGCCGGCCGGCCCAGAGGAGGGGGAACCGTCCGTGGGAGCGCGGACCGCCCGGCTAGACGCCGGAGAGCCATCCCGCATCGGCATCCGAGACGTCCCGTGCACGCTGCGCCCGTTCCTCGATCAGCCGGCGGAAGCCCGCCACGGCGTACCGCTCACCGGTGGCCGTGTGGCGCCCGCGGATGCCCGCGACGTCGGCCATGCACTGCTGGGGCTGGGGCTGCCATCCCACTACCAGGACGCGCAGGCTCAGGCTCTCCGCCCGCCGGTGCAGGGCCAGGAGGTGGAGCAGGCCGTCCACGTCCATGGACTCCGCGTGGTGCAGGTCGACCATGAGGTCCCGTTCGCCGACGGTGACGCCGTCCAGCGCCTGTCGGAGCGCCGGGCCCGCGCTGTCGTCGAGTGTCCCGGTGACGCTGACCAGGACCGTGCCGTGACGCTGGATGCTCGTGGTGATCAATGCGCTCTCCTTCCGCCCGGGGCGTCGGAGCCCGCGGGGCTCCCCATCCTGACGCGGCGTTCCCCCGGACGGCTGCGCGGCTCGCGGGGCCTTCGGCGTCAACCTGGCCGAGCCCGCCGAGTGGCGGCGCATCGCCGGGTTCTCGTGCTCGGTGCCCGCCCGGCCGCGACAACACCCGCCGCCGCGTCCGGCAAGCGCGCACGGTGTCCGGCTCTCTCCGGGTCGTCGTGTCGTGATCACGACGCCCCGGTCCGTCACCGGGCGGGTGCGGGAGTGGGCGAGCGGCGGACGGGGTTGCCGTCGGGGCCGCCGGTGAGCCAGGAGCCGTCGCCCAGGGGCACCAGTTCGTACGGGTTGGTCACCCCGGGGGCGATCTCACCGCCGGGCCGGCCCGTGCGCACGTCGACCAGGTGGTAGCGGAACCACTCCTCCTCGTCCTCGCCCTCGCCCTCGCCCTCGCCGCCCAGGGTGACGACGGCCAGGTCCGCGGTCAGGTAGCCGCCGCTCCACTCCACGAACGCCTCCTCCGCGTCGTACCCGAAGGCTTCGACGGGCAGGGTGAAGAGCACCTCCCCGCTCGGGTGGCGGTGGAAGGCGACGTCCGCCTGTTCGTGGTCGACGGTCATGAACTGCTGTCCGTCCGGGGCCAGGCCGATCAGGCAGCGGTCCGGCCACGGATAGGTGACGAACTCCGGCTCGCCGCCGGCCCCGGCTGCGGCTCTCAGAATGATCGCCCCGTCCTGGCCCTCACCGATGTCGAGGTAGATGCTGCCGTCGACGGGGTGCACGTGGTGGCGGGCACCGTGCCCGGCCGTGTCCAGCTCCGGCGGACCACGACCGCTCCGCTGTCGGCGTCGTGCACGACCCACTGGTCCGCGTCACCGCGTCCCGCCATCGCGTCCGGCCGGTAGACCCATACGGTCCGGCCGTCCGGGGACAGCGCCCAGCCGGGCCGGTGACCGTGGCGCCGGTCCGAGTGCGGCTCGAAGTCCGACGCCCACACCGGGTCGCCGGCGCGCGTGAGACAGACGACGCCGTTCAGCGTCGTGTACACGACTCGTTCCAGATCCGGCCGAACCGCCGACTCCACGGGCTCGTCCCCGGGCCGCGGGTGGAACACGGCGGCGGGCTCCCGCTCGCCGAGGGGCGGGAGTCCGTCACGTACGCATGGATCGCCCCGTCGCGGTGGCGCGTGATCACGTTCGAAGGCCGTACGGGAAGCATGCGCCGCGGCTAACGCCCAGGGCCTCGCGGGCCGGGGCGGGGGCGGCGTAGGGTGATCGAACTGCCGCTCGGTCGACCACCGCACGAGGGCGCCGGGCCCCCGGGGCCCGCGTCCCCGCGCGCACGGATCCTGGTCACCGCGGCTCGGATCGTATGACGGAGGCGCAGGTGCTGATTACTGTCGAGGACGTGGAAGCGGCGGCCGAGCGGATCGCCGGGCATGTCCTACGGACCCCGACGGTGCCGAGCCCCGGGCTGTCCGCGCTCCTGGGCACGCCGGTCACCGCGAAGCTGGAGCTGCTCCAGCGCACCGGCTCCTTCAAGGCACGCGGCGCGACGGCGAAGCTGCTCACGCTCAGCGAAGCCGAACGGGCCGCCGGGGTGGTGGCGGTGAGCGGCGGCAACCACGGTATCGCCGTCGCGGTCATGGCCGGCGTGCTGGGCGCCCCGGCGACCGTCGTCATGCCACGCTCCGCGCCCGGCCGCGCCGTGGACGTTGCCGAGGCCGCCGGGGCGAACGTCATCCTCGCCGACTCCATGGACGGCGCGTTCGGCATGGTCGAGGAACTCCGGGTGAAGGGGCTCACCTTGGTCCACCCCTTCGACGACCCCGTCGTCATCGCCGCCCAGGGCACCGTCGGCCTGGAGTTCGCGGAGGACGCCGGCGAGCTGACCGACGTACTCGTCAGCATCGGCGGCGGGGGGCTGATCGCCGGAGTCGCGACGGCGCTGCACGCGCGCCGTCCGGGTGTACGGATCTGGGGCGTGGAGACCGAAGGGGCGCGAGCGATGTCGGCGGCCCTGGCCTCTGGTGGGCCGTTGCCGGTCGAACTGTCCTCGATCGTGTCGACACTGAGCGCCCCCAGCGTCTCGCAGCTCACCTACGAGCACGTCTCGGCGCTGGTCGCCGATGTGCTCACGGTGACCGATGCGGAGGCCGTGCAGGGCACCCTCGACCTGGCCGAGCACGCGAAGCTCTGGGCCGAGCCCGCCGCCGGCTGTCTGCTGCCGGCGGCGCGCCAGGTGCTGGAACGCGTCGGTGAGGGCGCCCGGCTCGGCCTGGTGGTCTGCGGAGGCAACGCCACGACGGCCGACGTGACCGCCTGGGCCGCCCGCTTCGGCCTGCGCTGATCCGGCAGGGCGTTGCTGCCGGACCGGGCGCCGAAGCAGGGTGGGTGATGGCGGGATTACCGGAGGCCGCGCGCCACGCCGAAGTCCGCCGCGGGGGATCCGGTCCGGTGAGGTTGTGATAATCGCTGGAGGCGACGTCGGTCCGACCTCTACCTTCGCACGGTGAGCCACTATGCGATGTCAGCCGAGGATGCACTCGCGCTTCTGGAGCGGCTCCACGCCCACGGCGTAGATGCGTGTGTGGGTGGTGGGTGGAGCGTGGATGCACTGCTCGGGGAGCAGACGAGAGACCATTCCGACCTCGATCTCTGGGTGCCGGCCGCACATCTCGACCCGCTGTTCGTCGCGTTCGGGGAGGCCGGCGTCGACCGGGTCTTCCCGTGGCCTGGTGACAGGCCGTGGAACTTCGTCCTGCATGACGGCGTACGGTTGCGGGTCGACTTGCACCTCTACGAGCGGCTTGCGGATGGATCGCTGCACTACGGATCCGTGGTGGACGGCGATGCCTTTCCGGCTGAAGCACTCGCCGGACACGGTTTCATCGCCGGGACCGCGGTGCGTTGCGAGTCGGCCGAGTGGGCGGTGCGCTGCCATACGGGATACCCGGCTCGTGACGTCGATCGCCACGATGTCCCCTTGCTGTGCCGAAAGTTCGGGATCCCACTGCCTGAAGGCTTCGAGCCCTTCGTCCCCTGAGCCGTTCCGGGGGACCGCCCCAGGGCATGGTCGTGCGGCTCGCCGGCCGGGCCCCTTTTGACGGGCCCCGGCCGCGTGCCGCCTAGCCGGGGAAGGAGAAGTAGAGGGCGTCGCTGTAGAAGGACGCGAAGTGCGTCTGCCAGTCGGCTCGGACCGATGCCAGCCAGTCGTCGTTCTCGCCGGCGATCGCCGCCTGGGCCCGGGCGACGGCGTCGGGGATGTCGTCGGACACCAGGCGCCGCACGCTCGCCACCGGATCGTCGTCCGAGAGCGAGACGATCTCCCCGGTCTCCAGGAGGAAGTACTTCGCCCGCTGCTTCTCCAGGTGGGCCGTGGTCCTGGCGACGCAGTCGGCGAACTCGGTGTCGTCCTCCAGTCCCTTGCCGACCGCGCGCAGCAGATCGCACAGCAGGGCCGCGCCGGCGGCGTAGTCCGCGCCGATGCCGATCGGAGGGTTCCAGATCATCGACGGGACGATGGTCGTCCCGTGCCCCACCATGAGCTTGTGCGCGAGCGGGATGTCCCATCCGTGCTCGGATATGCACCGGATGGGCTTGGGGATGTCTTCCTCGTTCGGAAGCGAGTCCGCGGCATAGAGATAGGAACGATTCGCCATGGCGGCGACCCTAACACCGGGGACCGACAACGCCCGTTGCCGCCGGACCGCGCCCGCCGTCAGCCGCGCAGGCCGTCGAGTTCGGCGGCCATTTCGCCCTGCCCCGGTGGCTGACGCCGCTCCTGTCGGCCGCGCGGACGGCACCGCGGGTGTTCGGCCTGCGGGGCGAGCTCCGGCGCGGGCCGGTGTGGCGCCACCCCGCCGGCCGGCCCGCCGGCGCGGCTGAAAAGCGCTGTTGAGACGCAGTTCACAGCGGGGGGCGGAGCGGCGGTGGGATTTCGTGCGTCTTGCAGCCGCGCGACAGAATTGCTTCCTCCCTTTACGCAGCCTGCCCTGAACGTCCAGGAGTTCCGATGCCGACCACCTCCCTCCAGGACCGTGCACCTACCGGCTCCGACGCGCTGTGGGAGCGCGCCGAGCCGCTGGCGAGAGCTCAGGCGCTGATCAGACGGACCGGTTCGGGGACGGGCGGCACGGTGGTCATACGGGGGGCCAGCGGGACGGGACGCACGGCCCTCCTCCACGCGATCGCCCGGAGCACGGAGCGCCAGGGGACCGCCGTGCTCCGCGCACGGTGCTCCGTCGAGGAGACGGACGTCGACTTCGGCGCCGTGCTGCAGCTGTTCGACGGCGTCCCGCACACGCCGGCGGCCGGACCACTGGCCGTGGACGGGGAGTGCTGGGGCGGTTCACTGCACGGCGACGACCTGCCGTCCCGGCTGTGGAGCACCCTCCAGGCGCAGGCCGCAGCGGGACCGGTCCTGCTCGCCGTGGACGACGTCCACCTGGCGGACGCGGTGTCGCGCCGGTGGCTCGCCCAGGTGACCCGGCGTCTGGACAGGCTCCCGGTCGTCCTGGCGGTGACGGAACGGTGGCAGTACGACCTGGTCCGGCCGGGGGCCGCGTTCACCGACGTCTCCTGCCGGCCGTCGGACGAGATCTGCCTGCTGGCCCCGCTCGGCCCGGCGGCCGCCGCCCTCCTCGTACGCTCCGTCCTCGGCGACGGGGTGCCGCGCACCCTCGTGGAGGACTGCGTCCGGGCCGGTGGCGGCAACCCGATGCTGCTGCACGCGCTCCTGGCGGACCTGCGGGAGATCACCGCCGGGGGCGTGCTGCCGGGGCGGTTGCCCGGCAGCTGCGCCGACCTGCATCCCGGCGCGTACACCGGCGCGGTGCTCCGCTGGCTGGACGGCGCCGGTCCCGAGACGGCGGACGCCGTCCGCACCTTCGCTGAGCTCCAGGACGAGGAGGACGCCCTGGGGCTGCTCGTCGCCGCCTCCGACGTCGATCCGTCCCGGGTGCGCGGCTGGACCGGTGAGCTCACCCGCCAGGGTCTGCTGCGGCAGGACCGGCAGGACGGTCCGCCCGTCTTCGCCCACCCCCTGCTGCGCGAGGCCGTGGGCGACTCGTGGGACCGGCATCGGCGCGCGGACGTGCACCGGCGCGCGGCCGAGCTGCTGCACCACCGGGGCGATCCCGAGGAGGCGGTGGTGCGCCACCTGCTGTCCATCCCCGCGGTGGGCACTCCCTGGGCCGCCGATGCGCTGGTCGGCGCCGCCGCGAAGGCCGTCCGCGGCGGGCGGACCCAGGAGGCGGTCGCGTACCTGCGCCGGGCGCTCCAGGAGCCGCTGACCGTCGTCCGGCGCAGTGAGGCGCTCATCGAGCTGGGCTGCCTGGAGGTCCGGGACGAGCGCGCGTCCGGTGTGCGCCATCTGGCGGAGGCGCTGCGTCTGCAGCGCAACGCCCACGGCAGGGTGCGGGCCGCCACCGCGCTCGGTACGGCCCTGGTGGCCCGGGGCGAGGTCCACACCGCCCTCGACGTACTGGCCGAGCTGGCGGAGGGTTTCGCCGACTCGACCGACCTGGCGCACGCGGTCCAGGCCGCGACCGCCCTGATCTCCTCGCACGACGGGCACAGCTGGCTGCGGGTGGTGGCGGAGCTGCGCCGCGCCGACGAGCAGGCTCCCGACGGGATCGCCCCGACCGCCAAGGCCCTGCTCACCGAGCACGGCGCGACTGCGGGCCGGCTCTCCGCCGCCGAGGTGATGGAACGGGTCCGCTCGCTGACGCGGACTCCCCTGGACCCCTTGCTCGAA
This sequence comes from Streptomyces sp. NPDC048352, assembly GCF_040651895.1. Classification (NCBI taxonomy): domain Bacteria; kingdom Bacillati; phylum Actinomycetota; class Actinomycetes; order Kitasatosporales; family Streptomycetaceae; genus Streptomyces; species Streptomyces sp. NPDC048352. The sequence continues at coordinate 40,175 of NZ_JBEZKZ010000025.1, read as the reverse complement.
CCGTACCTCTACGCGTCGGCCGCCACGCTGGCCCAGTGGGCGGACGAACTGGCGGAGGCGGACCGGCTGGTGGCGCGGGGCCTGGCCACCCACCGGACGCCCCAGGTGCTGCACCCCGGCCACCAGAGCCTGCTCAGCGTCGCGGCGGAGAGCAAGGTGATGCGCGGCCGGTACGGTGCGCTGCTGGCCGACACCTCGCTGTGGGAGGTCCTGCCGGGCAACCCGGCCGCGCCCGGCACGGACAGCGCCCATCTGCGCGCCCAGGCGATCATCGCCCTGACCGAGACCGGGCGGCTCGCCGAAGCCCGCCGCCTCGCCTACGCCGTCATGGCCGGCGGCGCGCACGGCTCGTGGGAGTGGAACGAGTTCCTGTACGCGCGGGGCCTGCTGCACATGGCGTCGGAGGAGTACGACGCCGCCCTCGCCGATCTCCTGGAGTGCGGACGGCGCCAGTCCGCCCGCGAGGTGGAGAGCCCGATCGTCACCCCGTGGCGGTCCGGCGCCGCCGACTGCCACGTGGCTCTCGGCTCACCGGAACTCGCTGTTCCGCTCGCCCGGGAAGAGCTGCGGCTGGCCCGCGTCTGGGGCACGCCCCGTGCCGTGGGCAGGGCGCTGCGCGCCTTGGGCGCGGCGCTGGGCGGCCGCTACGGTCTGGAGCTGGCGGAGGAGGCGGTGGAGTTGCTGCGCGGCCATCCGGAGCCGCTGCCCGAGCTGGTGCCGGCCCTGTTGTCGCTGGGGCAGGCCCTGCAGCACTCCGGGCAGAGCCGGCGGGCCCGGGCCGTGCTGCGCGAGGCCACCGAGCGGGCCGAGCGGACGGGCGCGGTCCGGCTGCACGTGGTCGCACGGGAGGCCCTGCGCGACTGCGGGGCCCGCCCGCAGCGGGCGCGGCACACGGGGGCCACGGCGCTCACCTCCAGTGAGCTCCGGATCGCGCAGCTGGCCGCCGCGGGCCACAGCAACATCGAGATCGCCGAGATGCTGCACCTCGCGGTGCGTACGGTGGAGACGCATCTGACGCACTGCTACCGCAAGCTCGGCATCCGTCGCGGGGATCTGGCCACGGCCCTCGGGGACACGGGCCGACCCGGTTAGCGCCGTCAGTCGGCGCACCGGCGGCGCAGCTCGTCGAGGTGCTCCAGACCGTTCAGGACGACGTCCGTGTCGCCGACGAAGTCGATCAGGCAGGCGATCTCGTCGACTCCTGCCGCCCGGAGGCCGCGTACGAAGGTCTCGGCGTCCTCCACCGTGCCGAACAGTCCGCTGGTCTCGAAGTAGCGGTTGAAGGACTGTTCGACGAGGAAGTCGACGTCCTCGGGGCGGAGGTCGCCGTCCTGCGTGCCGGCACCGGTGGCGGTGCGCTCGGACAGGCGTATGGAGCTGCGCAGGTAGTCGCTGAACGGCTTGTGCACGACGTCGCGCACGGTGTCGCGGTCGGTTCCCACGAACGTGTGGAGCATCAGCACGACGTGGCCGCCCCGCGGGGCGGGAGCGTCCCCGGGGCCGTCGTGCGCCGGGGTGAAGCAGCGCCGGTACTCGGCGATGCCGACGGCGAGTTCGTCGAGGGACTGGCCCAGGAGGTGCGTCAGGACGCCCACGCCCATCCGGCCCGCGGCGCGGAAGGTCTCCACGCTGCCGGACGTGGTGAGCCAGACCGGCAGGTCCGGCTGTACCGGGGCGGGATGGGTGCGCACCCGTACCGGCTCGCCCGCACCGTCGACGAGGTCGATCTCCTCGCGCCTCCAGAGCCGGCGCACGGTGTCGACGGTGTCGGCGCAGACCTGCTTGCGGTCGGCGTAGTTCTCGGGGCGGAGGGCGAAGTCACCGCTGTGCCAGCCGGAGGCGAAGGAGACGCCCACCCGGCCGTGGGACAGGTTGTCGACGACCGCCCACTCCTCGGCGATGCGGACCGGTGAGTGCAGGGGGGCGACCACGCTGCCGGCCCGGACGGCGATGTGCTCGGTCACGGCCGCCACGGCGGCGCCCGTCAGGGCCGGGTTGGGGTATCCGCCGCCGAAGGGATGGAAGTGCCGCTCGGGCGTCCACACCGCGGTGAAGCCGTGGGTGTCGGCGAAGCGGGCTCCTTCCATGAGCAGCCGGTAGCGGTCCTTCTCGTCCTGGGACTCGTCGGCGAAGTAGAAGAGGCTGAAATCCACGGGGTTCTCCACGGTCGGGGCGGCTCGGGGTTCAGGGGCGGGGCGGGCGGACGAGGAGCGTGTGCAGCTCGTCGACCGCACAGCCCCGGGTGATCTTCGTGGCGATGGATTCCGGGCCGAGCCGGACGCGCGGGATCCGGCGTGCGACGGCGCGTTCGACCGTCTCGTAGAAGACCATGTTGAAGTAGACGGACTCGCGGTCCGTGCGGGAGTAGTCGCAGCCCCAGCACCGCACCACCCACTCGTCCTCGTACTCCCACACGACGCAGGCGCCGATGACGGCGCCGTCGCGGCGGGCGACCAGGGCGAAGCCGCTGTCGTCCATGGCGAGGCCGAGTCCGGTGAGGTAGAACTCGATCTGCTCCGCCGTCGTGGCGCGCGCGTAGCGCTGCTCGACCTGTAGCACGAGCGGCGCGATCTCCTCGCACACGTCGAGGAGGTGCTCCTCGCTCACCACGACGTCGCTCTCCAGGAAGCGCCGGCGTTCCTTGCGGATGCCCGTACGGCGGCTCTTGCCCAGCGAGGAGACGTACTCCTCGAAGCCGTTCCACGTGATGTCCAGCCGGGCCACGGGTACGGTGCGCACGACGGCCGTCTCCGCCAGGGACGGCGGTACCAGCGCCAGCCCGTCGGTGTCGAGGTAGGGGATCAGGACCGGGCCGGGGCCGTGGGCGGTGGCGGTGCGCAGGCCGTGTTCGAGCAGGAGGCGCGCGGAGGTGGCGCGCCGCGCCGGGTCCGTGTCGGGCGCGACGACGAGGTGGCTGGCGACGGCGCCGGGCGAACCGAGCAGGTGGACCGGCTCGCCCTCCCCCGCCGGGCCGAGGCCCGCCAGGGCCGGCGGCAGGGCCGCCCGCGTGCGGTAGACGGGCAGCACTCCGGTGCAGCGGCCGTCGTCCGTGCGGGCGAGGACGTAGCGCACCTCGGTGCCGCGGAGGGTTTCGGCGAGTTCGAGGCGGGCGAGCTCGGCGAGGTAGTGGGCGGTGCCGCCGGGGACGCGCAGCGTGGCACGCAGCTCCGCCTCGAACTCCTCTACGCTGCCCAGCTCGTCGGTGGTGGTGTCCATGGGGTCTCCTAGCGGGCCGTGTCGAGTCCGCCTGTGCGCCGGTCCCGCTTGACGAGGACGGCGAGCAGCAGTGCCGCCGCGGCCAGCCAGCCGACGGACACCGCCGCTTCCAGGGCGAGTTGGCCGAGGACGCGTACGGCGGGGGCCCCGTCGAGCAGGTGCCGCAGGGCGCTGAGCCCGTGGGTGACCGGCAGCAGCGCCGTGAGGGCGGCGACGGGGGCCGGCCAGTAGGAGACGGGCACGTTGACCCCGGTGAAGGCCATCAGCAGCAGGTAGGCGACGTTCAGCGCGCCCCAGCCCGCGTTGGGGAACCGCATGACGACGGCACCGATGAACGTCCCGTAGCAGTAGGCCGAGAAGCAGGCCAGCAGGATGACGGCGGGGATCACCAGGCTCGCGGCGCCCGGGAGGGGGATGCCGAAGACGGGCACGATGCACACCAGGACGGCCATGGAACTGGTGAACCCGGCGACGGGGCTGTTCAGACTGCGGCTGAGCAGCGCGACGATGTGGTCGCCGGGGGCCGCGACGAGCAGGGACATCGTCCCGTTGCGGCGGTCCCGCACGATGGACAGGACCGAGGAGGCCGATTCGATGGTGCCGACCGCGACGATGTTGCCGACCGCGAGGTAGCGGACGGTGTCCTGGTCGCCGATCACCATGCCGATCGTCGCGAAGAAGATCACCTGGAAGACCAGGCGCAGTCCCCAGCCGAAGAGCCAGGACTGGAGGGTGTACTGCGCGCGGTACTCGGCGAAGCCGAGGCGCGCCGCGTTGCGGGTGATGGCCAGCCGTGAGGCGAGGGCACCGGTCATGCGGCCATCACCCTTCCCGTGCTGCGGACCCGGTTCAGTACGACGCCGGCGCACCACACGCCCACGCCCAGGGTGGCGGCGCCGAGCAGCAGAATCGCCGTCAGCTGGAGCCAGGGCCGCGCCATGGGTGCGTCGCCGGCGGCGGCGCGCAGCAGGTCGGCGCTCCAGGACAGGAAGATCATCCGGGACAGGGGGTGTGACCATCCCGGCAGGACCGCGATGGGCACGAAGACCCCGCCGAGGACGTACACGGGGTAGTTGAGCGCGTTCTTGAAGGCCAGCGCGGTGCGGCCGAGCACGAACACGGTGGCCATGACGGTGGAGGTGGCCGCCGTGGCCAGGCAGGTGGCGAGCAGCCCCGCCACGAACCAGCCGGGGTGGCCGAAGGAGAGGTCGGCGTCGAAGAACAGCATGGCGAACGCCCATGACTCGGCGAAGCACACCAGGCCGAGGGTGCCGACGGCGGCGCAGCGGCCCAGGAGGTTGGCGAAGAAGGACGCGGGGGCGGAGAGCACCACGTCGAGCACGCCGTTCCAGCGGTCCGAGTCGATGATGTCGCCGGCGAGCATCAGGGACATGGTCCACACGCCGGCCAGCGCCGGCGCCAGGGCGGCCTGCTGGTCCAGGTCCATACGGCCGCCGTGGCGGGTGATGGACATGAAGATGAGGACGTGGAAGGGCAGGGCGATCACGATGGACACCCGGCCGATCGCATGGAAGAAGATCGTGAGTTGCAGCCGGAAGGCCGCGGCGAAGACCCTCATGCCGACACCTTCAGGCCGCGTTCGCCGAGCATCTCGACGTACACGTCGTCCAGGCTCGGGCGCCCGGTCCTGATCCGGGTCACCCCCGCCGTCACGAGGAGGGAGAGCACGTCCCGCGCGGCGTCCGCGTCCCGCAGGCGGATCCGGGCCGCGCCCTCGTGGGCGGCCTCGACGGAGGCGACGCCGTCGAGGCCGGCGATCTCCTCCAGCAGCGCTCCGGGGGCCTCCTCGACGTCGATGTGCTCGTGCCGCGACATCAGGGTGCTGAGCGCCTCCGGTGACTCGGTGGTCAGCACGCGGCCCTCGTTGACCAGGGTCACGCGGTCGCAGAGTTCCTCGGCCTCGGCCATGTCGTGGGTGGCCAGCAACAGCGTCCTGCCCTCGTCGCGCATCGCCCGGACGAGGTCCCGGAAGGCACGGGCGGCGACCGGGTCCATGCCCATGGTGGGCTCGTCGAGGATGATCAGGCGGGCGCGGCCCACCAGGCCGCGGGCCAGGTGGAGGCGCTGCTTCATGCCCCGGGAGAAGGTCTCGACCTTGACGTCGGCGCGGTCGGCCAGGCCGAAGCGCTCCAGCACGTCGGCGATCTGGCGCTCGCCCTCCGTGCGGTCGAGCTTCTGCAGGGCCGCCCAGTAGCCGAGGTTCTGGCGGGCCGTGAGCCCTTGGTAGAGGCCGCGGTCGCCGCCGAGTACCAGGCCGATGTCCCGGCGCACGTCGGCGGGCCGGGCCACCACGTCGTGGCCGTAGACGCGGACCGTGCCCGAGGTGGGCAGCAGCGTGGTGGCCAGGATCTTGACCAGGGTGGTCTTGCCCGCGCCGTTCGGTCCGAGCAGGCCGTGGACCTCTCCGTGGTCGACCCGCAGGTTCACCCCGTCCAGCGCGACGCGGGTGGTGCGCGGCCCGCGCCATCCGCGGGTCACGTACTCGCGGCGCAGGCCGCGGACGTCCACCGCGGGGGCGGGCTGTTCCGGAGCCTGCTGCTCCGGGGTGTTGCTGTGTGGCATGTCAGGCCTTCTCGGGAAGGGGGGACTGCGCCGGGGCGCGCAGCAGTTCGGACAGGGCCCGGCCCACGCCGGGGTGGCGCAGCAGGTCCTGGCGGGGTACGTCGAAGGTCCGCACCCGCTCGGCGTACCGCGCGGCACCGCCCGGGGTGGCGGAGGTGACGGCGACGTGGGGCGGGCTCGACGGGGAGGCCGCGGTGCCGGCGCCGGCGAGGAGGTACGCCAGGTAGCGGTCGAATCGGTCGGCGGCCTCGGCGGCCAGTTCGGACCCCAGTTCGGCCCGGGTGAACGCCAGCAGTGCCAGGTCCCGGTAGCGGTCCGCCAGTGCCGCGGCGAGCGCGGCGGGGCCGCGGGTGTCGAGGGCCTCCCGCCCGTGCCGCAGGGCGTCCTCCTGCTCCTGCCCGGTGAGTTCGTCCGCCAGACTCTCGACCGAGGTGGCGAACTGCGCGAGGAGGGTCTCCGGCCCGGGGAGTTCGGGGTCGAAGAGGACCACCGTCGGGGCGCTCGCCTGGTGGGCGGCGAGCCCCGCCGCCACGGCACGCGCCAGGGGGGCGCCCATGCAGTATCCGAGGACGGCGTGGACCGGCTCCGCCCGACGGGCCAGGGCCTCGGCCCAGCCCCGGGTGTACGTCTCGGGTGAGAGCGCCCGGCGGTCGTGGACGCCGAGGGCCGGGGGCACCGTTTCCAGCACCGTGTACGCGGGGTCGAGGTGGACGGTCAGCTCGGGGAACCCCGCCTCCGACCGGCTCCTCCCGAAGTCCACGGCGAGTACGCAGCCCGGGGGCCGGCCCCCGGCGGGGCTGCCCTCGCGGAGTACGCGCCAGGGGTGGGGACTCGTGGTCATCCCGGTTCTCCTTCAGCAGTCGTGGTCACGGCCGGCGGCGCCGTCCCGTCCACCGCCACCAGGCGGAACTCCGCCGTGCACTGCCCGCCGTCGACGTCGGCGAGCCACAGGTCGTCCGGGCCGGGCAGCATCTCCCCGAGGTCGAGGCACAGGCCCCCCGAGGGGAGGGCGGCGGCGAGGCGGACCGCCCGTTGCAGATTGCGGACCAGCAGCGGGGCGTCGAGGTCCACGTAGAACGGCTTCGGTTCGGCGGGGGTCCGGGCGAAGACGTGGCGGGGCACGCCCCTGGCCAGCAGCTCGGCGGCCAGGGTGGCGGGCTTGCGGGAGGCCGCCGCGAGGTCGGCCAGCGGGATGCGCCAGCTCTCGCGGCAGATCACCAGGTCGTCGAGGAGCACCCGGGGAGCGTGGGCGCCCCGGGGGCGTATCTGGAACCGGTTCACCACCAGGGCGGTCAGGAACTCGCCGAGCGCCTCCGTCACGGAGGCCGACCAGGAGCCGTCCGGCGGTTCCACCACGAGGCTCCCGCCGTCCTCGCGGACGCGCAGGGCGGTCGCGGGCCAGGAGACCGCCCCCTCGGGGGCTCCTGCGTCGCGGCCGAACGACCAGTAGGCGTAGGCACCCGGGACGTGGACCGCCAGCGGCGGGTAGGTGCGCGGGGTGACCTCGGGCGAGTCGTTCGGCTGGAGCGCGAGCACGCGCCCGCCGGCCATGTCCGCCGCGACCGCGTCGCGCAGTTCGCCCCGGTCGTCGGACTGGGTGTGGAAGACGCGGCTCTCCAGCGTGTTGAGCGCGACGTGCAGTTCGCCCAGGACCCAGCGGGTGGGTCCGTCGGGTCCACCGGTCCGGGCCAGCATGAGGTCGGGGCTGTGGTAGCGGGCGCCGGACCACGCGGGGCGGTGGTGCGGGAAGAGCACGGCCGCGAGCGGTGCGACGCGGGCCGTGTCCAGCCGCACCTCGCCGGCGTGCGGTCCGCCGGCCTGGTGGGGGGCGGCGTCCAGGAGCTCGGCCCAGCGGAGCCGGAAGTCCCGCGACACCTCGTCGATGACGGTGCCCGGTGCGCCGGCGAGTACGTCCGCCACGCCCAGGTACAGCTCGCTGAGCCGTACGTCGTCCGAGCGCTCGCGCAGCTCCCGGAAGCGGGCCCGTACGTGCGTCTCGACCGCCTGGGCCGCCTCGGCCGCCAGCCACCGCGCGCTGTCCAGCAGGATCGCGAGCGGGGCGCGCAGCGCGTCCAGCAGGTCCCCGCCGATGGTGACGTCGAGGTCGCGGCGGCTGTCCTGGTAGAGGAACGAACGGCCGTACAGGGTCTGCTGCTTCTCGCGCGCGGCAGGCCTGCCCGCCGCCTCGCCCAGGGAGCGGCCCAGTTCCTCCAGCGCCTCGTGGGTGGCGAGCGCGTCGCCTTCGGCGGCGGCGACCGCCTTGCGCAGGCCCTCCAGCAGGTCCAGTTGTTCCAGGGGGGCGCGCCGCGCGTGCGGGTCGGGGATCCGGCCGAGCTGTTCGCGCAGCCGCGCTTCGGGGTGTTCGTCCAGCGGCACGGTGAAGCCCACGTCCAGGATCCCGGCGCCGCGCAGCCGGTCGAACTCGGCGGCCGCCTCGGCCGGGGAGGTTCCGCACGCCTCGGCGGCCGTCCGCAGGACGCGGCCGGTGACGCCCTCGGCCCTGACCGCCGCGAGCAGCGCTGCGGTGAGGGCGCCGGTGCTCTGCGGCGGGCGCCAGGGGCGGCGGATCTCCGCGCCGTCGGCGTGGACCGCCGGGTGCAGGCGTACGGGCAGGTACGCGGCCAGGGCCTCGTCTTCGCGCCACGCATCGGCCAGGGCTTCCAGGGCCCAGGTCTCGAAGTGCGTGCTCCGGCTGCGGATTCCTCCGCTGCCGGACTGCCGCAGCCCGGTCTCCCGCTCGTCGAGGCGGGCCCAGGCGACGGGGCCGAAGAAACCGATGGTGTCGTTCTTCGCGCAGTAGCGCTGTGCGTACCGGGCGAGCAGCGCGTCGCGCTTGCCGCCTCGGGACAGCTCCCGGCCGTCGCGGACCGCCGCGGCGTGCCGGGCGACCCAGTTGCGCATGGCGGCGGGGTTCTGCCAGGCCAGGGCCTCCAGGAAGCGCTCCTCGGCCAGGAACCCGCCGGCCCCGCCCTCCTCGGAGGGCGAGCCGTCGGTGGCGCTGAGGGCCTGGAGCCAGCCGAAGGGCATGCCGGCGCCGCGCAGGGCGGACAGCCTCCAGAGCCCCCATCCCGGGGAGAGCGGGAGCAGGTGGTCCGGCCGGGTGCCGGGACCGGTGTCGGATCCGCTCACGTCAGCGCGCTCCCCGGGTCCGCAGCTCGGCTGCCAGGGTGCGCAGCGTCGGGTAGTCGAACAGCGCCGCGATGCTCAGGTCGAGCCGGTAGTGCTTGCGGATCTGGGACATCAGCTCGACCGCGGTGAGCGAGTTGCCGCCGAGGTCGAAGAAGTCGTCATCGGGGCTGATCGTCTCCATGCCGAGCGAGGCGGCCCACAGCTGCCGCAGCCGCTCCTCCACGGGGTCGGCGCCGGACGGCACCGCCTCCGGGGTCCGGGCCGGCGCCGGGGCGGGGGCCGCGAGCGGCGCGGCGGGAGCCGGTGGCGGGGACGCGGCCGGGGACGTGCTGCTCGGTGCGGGGGCCGCGGCGGGCCCGGAGCCGGGTACCGCCGGGGACCGGGGTTCGGCGACCGGCAGGGGCAGTCCGTCGCGGTACGGCGCGACCGCCACCTGGCGCGGGGTCACCGCGTCGAGCAGGTCCAGCAGCAGGCGGGTGCCGGTCTCGGGGTCGATGCCCGACTGCACCGCCAGTGCGCCGTCCCGCGGAACCTCCCGGGTGCGGGGTGCGGGGCTGTCGTCGGAGGTCGCGGCGGAGGCCGCCGCGGCCTCGATGAAGGTCCCGTCCTCCACGCGGCGCATCGTGAAGCCCGCTATCTCGGCGAGCAGCTCCCCGTCCTCGGACACCAGCGTCACGTCCGCGACGATCAGGCCGTCCGCGCTGTCCTGGCGGCGGATGTGGCTCAGCAGCCGGGCCGGCAGGGAGGCGGCGTACAGGGTCAGGGAGCGGTACATGAACGGCAGGTGGAAGGAGTCGCGCTCGGGGTCGCGGGCGTGCGAGGTGGCCGAGTCCAGCAGCGCGGGGTGCAGGGCGTGTCCGGCGGCCTCGTCCGCGAACACCTCCGGCAGTGCGAGGGCGACCAGGTGCTCGGCACGGTCGCCGGGCACGCTGTCGACGGATACGACGTTGTTCCAGCGCGGGCCGAGGGAGAACAGCCGCTGCGGCTTCTTGCGGCCGGCGGCCCGTGCGCGCCCCAGGGTGTGCCGGGCCCGCAGCTCTCGGGTGTCCACCCGGCCCGCCGGCGCCGTGCTCTCGGCGGCGCTGCCCGTCACGTGGACCTGGCGCACGCCACCGTCGGCGGGAACCGACGCCACCGTGAAGCGCCACCGTCCGCCGGAGCCTTCCTCGGGCTCCCAGGAGACCTCCACCACCGCGCGGGTCTCCACCACCAGCGGGCGCAGGAAGACCACGTCCGCCAGGTGCACGGGGGCGGGACGCGCGCCGAGGACCTCGGCGCGGAAGGCGCGCACGACCAGGTCGAGGTGGCCGGTGCCGGGAAGGACCGCCTTGCCGGAGATCCGGTGCTCGTCGAGCGCGGGGCACTCGGCCGGGGTGAGTTCGGTGCTCCAGGTCCGGTGCCGGACGGCGGCGGCGGGCGGGCCGTCCTGGGGCCGGCCGTCGCGTGCCGCCAGTGCGGGGACCGCCATGCCGACGGTGTTCCACGCCGGCCAGTTGATGCTGAGCATGCGGCAGCCGGCGGGCGCCGGGGTGCCGGCGAACGCGTCCAGGAAGGCGTTGGCCGCCGCGTAGTCGCCTCCGCCCCGCAGGCCCATGAGGGCGGCGCGGCTGGAGAACGAGACGAAGAAGTCGAGCTTGGGGCGGTCGGCGAAGAGCTCCGCCAGGGCCAGCGTACCCAGCACCTTGGGTGCGAGGACGGAGCTGGTCCGCTCGCGGTCCCGGAAGGCCAGCATGCCGTCACCCGCGACGCCTGCCAGGTGCAGCACACCGGTCACGGGGCCGAACCGGGCCACGGCGACGTCCGCCGCCCGGCGCAGGGAACGGGGATCGGTCACGTCGCAGGCGAAGACGCGGTACTCGGCGCCCGAAGCGGCCAGTTCGGCCAGGTCGGCGGCGAGCCGGACGGTCCGGGCGTCCCCGGCCGCCAGCAGCCGCTCCCGTTCCTCGCCCTCCGGCATCCCGGTCCGGCCGAGCAGGACGAGGCGCGGGCGCAGCCCCGTCCGGGCGAGGCCCTTCGCGACCTCCATGCCGAGCCCGCCGAGGCCGCCGGTGATCAGGTAGACGCCGCCCTCGCGGAGCGCCGGCCGGGGGGCCGGCCGGGGGTGGTACTCCCTCTCCGTACGGGTCCAGCGGCGGTCGCCGCGCAGGGCCACGACCCCGGGGACCTGCCAGTCGGCCAGCTCCGCGACGAGAGTCTCCTCGCCGACGCCGGCGCCGACGTCCACCAGCTTGCAGACGACGCGCTCGTCCTCCAGCGCGACGGTGCGCACGAGCCCGTGGGCCATGGCGTTGACGGGGTCGACGGCTTCGGCGCCCGAGACGTCGGCCGAGTTCTCGGTCAGGACGAGGAGCGCGGGCATCCCCCCACCGGCGGCGTGGCGGGCGCCCTGCTGGGTGAGGGCCACGAGGCTGTGGAAGGAGGCGTCCAGGCGCTCGCGCACGGTGGCCGAGGACAGCGGCTGCCCCGCGCCGAGCGTCCAGGCGTGGACGAGCGTCCGCGGCAGCACCCCGCGACCGGTGAGCGTGCGCAGCATCCGCTCCATGTCCTCGGCCTCGCCGGGCCGGACCCGGAATCCCGTGCCGTCCTCCTCGTAGGTTCCGCCGGGCTGGACGCGCGTGACGCGCATGCCGGCCCGCTGGAGTGCGACGGTCAGCTCCAGGGCCCGGTCGGGGTCGGCGGGGAGCAGCGCCACCACGGGGACGTCCTTCGGCGGCCGGAGGCTCGCCGTACGCGGCGTCTCCTCCCACGACAGGGTGGTGAAGGGCGAACCGGCGGCGGCCGGCTGCCCGGCCGCCGGCCGATCGGTGACCGCGCCCGCGGCGGCCGGGGCGGCGGTCTCCCCGGTCGCCGGCAGCGCGCTGTCCCCGGTGCCGTGCCGGAGGGCGGGCGCGTCGACCCAGTGGCGTACGGACTGGTACGGATATCCGGGCAGGGGGATGCGCCGGAGGGGCACCTGCTGGCCGACGACGTCCCAGGCCACGTCGTGGCCTTCGGTCCAGATCACCGCGAGCGCGTCCATGGCGGAGCGCCAGTCGGCGCCGTCGTGGTCCGAGCCGCCGCCTGGGCGCGGCAGGGTGGCCACGACCGTGTGGCGCGAGGCGTCCAGTGCCGGGTGCCGGGTGGCCAGAGCGGCCAGGGTCCGTCCGGGGCCGACCTCGAGGAGAAGGAGGTCGTCGTCCCGCAACAGCGCGTCCAGCGCCGGGCCGAAGCGGACGGGGTCGGTCAGCTGGCGCGCCCAGAAGGCGGGCGTCGTCGCCTCTTCGTCGGTGACCGGGCGCCCGGTGGCGGCGGAGTGGATCGGGATGGCCGGGGGACGCAGTTCGACGCCTTCGAAGGCGCGCTCGAACTTCGCGGCGGCCTCGGCCATCATCGGGCTGTGGAAGGCGTGCGAGGTCCGCACCGGCCGGCTGGAGATGCCGTCGGCCTTCAGCACCTCGGCGAAGGCGGCGAGTTCGGGCAGCGGCCCGGCGATCACCGTCTGGCGCGGCCCGTTGACGACGGCCAGGCTCAGGGAGGCGGGAAGCAGCGGTGCGAGGGTTTCCGCGGACGCCGCGACGGCGTACATGCCACCGGGTTCCGTCTCCTCCATCGCCCGGGCGCGGGCGGCCACCAGGGCGGTTCCCTCCGCGAGGCCGAACACCCCGGCGACGGCGGCGGCCGCCAGCTCGCCGATGCTGTGGCCCAGCAGCCCGGCGGGCCGGATGCCCCAGGACAGCCACATCCGGCTGAGCGCGTACTCGACCGCGAACAGCAGCGGTTGGGCCAGGGAGGTGTCCTGGAGGCGGTCGTCGCTCTCGGCGGTGCGCCACGCCGTGCGCACGGCGAGCCCGTGCTCGTCGAAGAGGTCGAGGCACTCGTCGAAGGCGCGGGTGAAGGTGTACTCGGTTCCGTACAGTCCCCGGGCCATCCCCGCGTGCTGGGTGCCCTGCCCCGGCAGCAGGAAGACGACGCCCCGCGGTACGGCCGCTCCGCGGCCCACCACCAGCTTCGAGGCGCCGGGGTCGGTCAGTGCGGCCACCGCCGTCGCCGGGTCGGCGGCGACGACCGCGGCCCGGTGCAGGTGGGCGGTCCTGCCCTGCTGGAGCGTGGCCGCCGTGTCGGCGAAGGCGGCCGCGCCGGTGCGGCCGAGGTGCTCGGCGAGCCGGTCCCGGTACTCCCGCTCGGCCCCGGGGGTCTTGCCGGACCACACCAGGAGCCGGTCCTTGCCGTCCGGCGCGGTCAGCGCGGGCGACGGTCCCTCCTCGACGATCGCGTGCACGTTGGTGCCGCCGATGCCCAGGGAGCTGACGCCCGCGAGCCGGGGGGTGCCGGTGGTGCGCGGCCAGGGGGTCAGTTCGGTGTTGACCCGGAACGGGGAGCTCTCCAGGCCGAGCTTGGGGTTGGGGGCGGCGCAGTTGATGCTGGGCGGGATCTGCTCGTTCTCCAGCGACAGCACCACCTTGATCAGCGCGGTGACGCCGGAGGCGTGCCCGAGGTGGCCGACGTTGCCCTTGACCGAGCCGATCGCACAGCCACCCGGCTCCAGGTCCCCGTCGGCGAGGCTCTGGTAGGCCCGGGTGAGCGCGGTGACCTCGATGGGGTCCCCGAGCGGAGTACCGGTGCAGTGCGCCTCGACGTACGACATCTGGGCCGGGTGGACGCCGGCCACCTCCAGTGCCTCGGCGACGACGGCGGACTGCCCGGTCACGCTGGGGGCGCTGAAGCCGACCTTGCCGGAGCCGTCGTTGTTGACGGCGGTGCCGCGCACCACGGCCCGGATGGTGTCCCCGTCCGCGAGCGCGTCGCTGAGGCGCTTGAGCACGACGACGCCGGCGCCGCTGCCGAAGATGGTGCCGTTCGCGTCCTTGTCGAAGGGACGGCAGTGCCCGTCGGGGGTCATCGGGCTGCCGGGCGCCCACCAGTGGCCGTGCCCGAGCGGGAACTCGACGTCGGAACCGCCGGCCAGGGCGATCTCGCACTCGCCGTTGCGCAGCGCCTGCGCGGCCAGGTGGACGGTCAGCAGGGAGCTGGAACAGGCCGTCTGGACGGTCATGCTGGGGCCGTGGAAGCCGAGCTTGTAGGAGACGAGCGTGGCGACGTAGTCCGAGTTGTTCAGCACGCCGACGGACATCCCCGAGGCGCTGCGGACGTTGCTGTGGTCGGAACCGGTCAGCAAGTCGACGTAGCGGTTGACGCCGACGGAACCGAACACGCCGACGTCGGCGATGCGCTCGGGGTCGTACCCGGCGTTCTCCATCGCGGCGTGTGCGGCCTCCAGGAAGATCCGTATCTGCGGATCGGTCGAGGTGGCGTCGCGGGGGGAGAGGTCGAAGAAGCGGGCGTCGAACTCGTCGATGCCGGGGGCCATGGCCACCGCCTTGACGTAGTCGGGGTCGCGCAGCGCCTCCGGGGGGACCCCGGCCCCGGTCAGTTCCTCGTCGGAGGGGAAAAGGACCGACTCGCGTCCTTCTTGCAGGTTGCGCCAGAAGGCGTCGGCGTCGCGGGCGCCGGGGAACCGGCCTGCGAGACCGATGACTGCGATCGGCTCCAGCTGCTCATTCATGGGTGCTTCGCCCCTCGTGGTGGATGCGTCGGCGGATCGCCCTGCGGCGTTCTCCGGCGTTGTGCAAGTCGGTTCTGCTCACGCCGGTGGGGCGGTGCCGTGTCCGGCCGCCGTCCTCGGTGGCGCGGTCGGACAGGAACCGCAGCAGAGCCCGGGGGCTCGCGTGCGTGAACAGGTCGGTGATGCTGAGCGGGCCGGGGAGCTCGGTGCGCAGCGACTCGTACAGCCGCAGCAGGGTCATCGAGTTCAGCCCGGTGTCGAAGAAGTTCTCGTCGGGGTCGACGTCCCGGCCGGTGAGGTCCCGGAGCCGGGCGGTGAGGACCGCGGCGGCGGGGCCGGCGTCCGTGCCCCAGCCGGTGTCCCGGTCGTGCTCCGGGCCGGCGGCAGGGGGCGGCGGCGCCCCGGCCGGGGCCGGGCGGTCCGGTGACGGGAGGTCCGGGGACGGCCCTTCGCCCCGGCCCGGGGAGGCGGTCCTGGCCGCATCGGCCACCACCTTGTGGTTGGCGTCCACCCGGAGTCCGTCGGTCAGCACGATCAGGGAGGGCACGGCCAGGGGCGGCAGCAGAGCCGCCAGCTGACGGCGCAGCGCGGCCTCGGTCAGCGGATGGCCGGGGCGGGCCACGGCCCGCAGGACGAGCCTGCCGTCGTCGGCCAGCGCGGCTGCCGCCCGGACGATGCCGGGGTGCCGGTGGGCGGCGCTCTCGACCTCCTCCAGGCCGATCCGGTAGCCGTTGACCGCGACCTGCCGGTCCGCCCGGCCGTCCACGTGCACCTGCCCCCGGGGGTCGAGCCTGCCCAGGTCCCCGGTGCGGTAGGCCCTCGCGTACGGCGCCCCGCCGGGGTCCGGCACGAACCGTTCGTGCGGTCCCGAGTCGTCCAGGTAGCCCAGCGCCAGCCGGGAGCCGCGCAGCAGGATCTCTCCGCGCTGCCCGATCCCGGCCGGCGTGCCGTCGGGGGCCAGCACGACCGGGCGGAAGCCGGCGGCGCCCGCTCCGACCGGGAGGGCCGTCCCGTCCGGAACGTCCGCCGGCACCGGTGCGAAGAGCCGGGCGACGAGGTGGGCGGAGGCGATCTGCGGGGTCTCGGTGGCCCCGTAGGCGTTGACGACGGCCGCCCGGGTGACCGTACGCAGGCGCCGGGCCAGGCCGGCGGTGAGCGGGGCCCCGCCGGACATGACCAGCCGTAGCGCGTCCAGCCGCAGGGCCGGGCGCTCCGCGTGGGCGGCGGCCAGCATCTCCAGCAGCGCGGGGGTCGCGTGCAGCAGGGTCACGGCGCGGCCGTGCAGCAGGTCGAGCAGCCCGCCGGGCCGGCCCGGCAAGCCGTCCGGCGGCAGCACGACCGTGCCGCCCCGGCTCAGCGGCACGAACAGGTCGCGCAGGACCGGATCGTGGCCCAGGCCCGCGAGCAGGGCCGTCCGGTCCGTGCTCCGTACGTCGTACGCCGCCGCGTACCAGTCGAGCGCGGCCTCCAGGGCGCCGTGCGGCACCGTCACCGCGGAGGGCGTACCGGACGTGCCGGAGGTGAACAGCACGTGGCTCGCGCCCGGGAGGGTGCGGGGCCGGGGGTCGCCCGGCAGCAGGTGCGGGGGCTCGTCGGGGGCGGTGTGCAGGCGCAGCGTCCGCAGGGGGCGCACCAGCTCGTGGCAGGCGGCCCGGCGCATCGCCGGAAGGGTGCCGTCCAGCAGGGCCGCGACCGCTCCGGCCCGCCACACGGCGAGCAGTGCCACGGGCAGCCATGCTCCCCGTGCCGCTTCGATCGCGACCACGGTGTCCCGTCGTACGCCGTCCGCGGTGAGCCTGGCCGCCAGGGTCTCGACCTGCTGGGCCAGCCTGCCGTACGGCACGGTCGTCCCGTCGGCCGCCAGCAGGGCGGGCGCCGTGGGACGCCGCGCCGCCGTGGCGAGCACCTGTTCGACGATGCCGTGGGCGGGTGGGGCGGCCTGCGGCAGCGGCAGGGCGAGGTCGGCTCCGGCGGCCCGGGCCCGGTCGGTGACCAGGCTGAGGTCGCGCAGCGCGGTGTCGGGGCGTGCCAGCACCTGGTCGAGCACGGCGACGCACTGGTCGGCCAGTTCGTCGGCCACCTCGGCCGGGATCCGGTCCAGGGACCGCACCAGGTCGAGGCGGTAGCCGGAGTCCTGGCGCCGGAGGTAGAAGTTGAGGTCGAACAGGGCCGGGGCGGTGGGCACTTCGGCCACCTCGGTCCGGAGCCCGGGCATCTGCGGTGCGGGGGCCGCGCCGCTGAGGTCGTTCACCCAGACCTGGAAGAGCGGGTTGCCGGTGGGCCGGGTGGGGATGCCCAGCGCTTCGACGATCGCGTCGAACGTCGGCGTTCCGTGTTCGAGCGCCTCGACCTGCCGTTCCCCGACGTGCCGCAGCAGGGCGGTGAAGTCGGCGTGTCCGTCCAGGTCGATCCGGACGGGCAGGCTCTCCACGAGGAATCCGACGAGGGCGTCGTCGTCCGAGCTGCGCCGCCGGGAGGCGGGCATGCCCAGGACCACGCTGGGGCGCCCCGACCAGGCCGCCAGGACGAAGGCCACGCACGTCAGGACGAGCACCACGGGCGTGACCGCGTGGTCGCGGACGAACCCCGTCATCAGCTCGCTGCGTTCCCGGCCCAGCGGACGCGGGTGCGCCTGCCCGGCGAAGGTGGGCCGGTCGGGCGCCGGCAGCCGGAACGGCAGCGCGCAGTCGCGCGGCGCGTCGGCGAGCCGGTCCCGCCAATAGGCGAGTTCGGCCGTCCAGCGGGCGTCGCCCACCGCGTCGGCCTCGGCCTCGGCGTGGTCGGCGAACCGGGGGGCCGCGGTCGGCCGCGTCTGCCCGCCGTCCGGGCCGCGCCGGGCGGCGTAGGCCGTGGCGAGGTCGGCCAGCAGCAGGTCGAGCGTGTGCTGGTCGGAGATGATGTGGTGCAGGGAGAGCACCAGGCAGTTGTCCGCGTCGGTGCGCGAGCGCAGCAGTGCGGCGTGCCACAGCGGTGCGCCGGTCAGCGGCACGGGGCGTTCGGCCGTCTCGCGCACGAATCCGTCGAGGACGCCGTCGAGCCGGCCTTCGACGGTGCTCACCCGCAGTTCCGGGTGTACGACGTCGGCGTAGACCAGCTCGGGCTCGGCCGCACCCGAGGCCGCTGCGGCGCGGGCCGGCGGGCCCGGGCGGCTCCGGGATCCGTCGAGCGAGGCACGCAGCGCGTCGTGGCGGGCGGTGACGTCGGCGAGCGCGGCCCGGAGCGCGGGGAGGTCCAGCTCCCCGCGCATCCGGAGCGCGGCGACCACGTTGTACGCCGCGGAGTCGGGGTGGATCCGGCTGAACATCCACATCCGGCGCTGCGCGGGTGCGAGCCGCGAACGGGTGCGCGCGGCGGGCGGCGGCGAGCCGGGGGCGGGGGCCGGGCCGGCCGGCGCCGGGCCGGCGGCCGGCGCGACGGCCAGGTGCTCGCGCAGCCCGGCCAGGGAGGCGTTCTCCCTCAGGAGCAGCGCCAGCGGGATCTCCGCGCCCAGGGTCTCGCGTACGAACGCCCGCAGGCGGACGGCCGCCCACGAGGTGCCGCCCAGGCTGAGGAAGCCCTCCCGCTCGCCGTGGGCGGCGGCCGGCAGTTCCAGCAGTTCCCACCAGCGCTCGCCGAGGAGGTCGGGGGCGGCGCCGTGGTCCGGGTGCTCGTTCACGCCGGCTCCCCCGGGGCCGTTCCGACGGGCCGGCGGGCCGCGAGGTGGGCCGCGATCCCGGCGGGGGTGGGTGCGTTGAAGATGTCGGAGAGCCGGACGGCGGTACCGCTGATCTTCTCGATCCGGCGTACGAGCCGGGCGGCGAGCAGCGAATGTCCTCCGCTGGAGAAGAAGTTGGTGTCCGGGGCGATGTCGGCGGGCGCCTTCTTGAGGACCTCGGCCCACAGCCCGCGCAGTTCCCCGACGATCCCCTCGTCGTCCCGCGTCCGCGCTGCGTCCGCAGCGGCGGCGTCGGGCAGCTCGGACACGGCCGTCCGTCGGGCGCGGCGCGCCAGGGCCTGCTCGGTCAGGGCGCGGTAGTCGGTCTTGCCGTTGGGCGTGGTCGGCAGGCCGGTCACCGGTATGACGTCGTTCGGGACGAAGGAGGCGGGCAGCGCCGCCCGGGCGTGCTCCCACAGTGCGGGGACGATCTCGTCGCCGAGTGACGTGTGCACGAAGAGCGTGAGGCGCCCGTCCGCCGTCGGATCGCCGACGATCACCGCGGCGGCCGCCGTGACGCCGGGGAACCCCGCTGCGGCCGACTCGACCTCGCCGAGTTCGATCCGGTTGCCCCGCAGCTTCACCTGGCGGTCGGCGCGGCCCAGGATCTCCAGGGTGCCGTCGTGGCGCCACCTGGCGAGGTCCCCCGTACGGTAGTGGCGGCCGAAGCGCGGGTGCTCGCGGAACCGGTCCTCCGTCAGGCGGCGGTCGCGGTAGCCGATGCCGACGCCCGCCCCCGCCACGCACAGTTCGCCGCGCAGGCCGAGCGGCAGCTCCCGGCCGTCCGGGTCCGCGACGAAGACCGTGGTGTTGGCGATGGGCACGCCGATGCTCACGGGTCCGGCCGGCGCCTCGCGGACCTCGGCGGCAGTGGACCAGATGGTGGTCTCCGTCGGCCCGTACACGTTGTGCAGCGAGCAGCCCGTCTCCAGGAGTCGTCCGGCGAGCGCCGGGGGCATGCCCTCGCCGCCGCACAGCACCTGCCGTCCGGCGAGCCGGCCGTCCGCCTCGTCGGCCACGAGACGCCAGGTGGTGGGCGTGGCCTGGACGATGCGCACGTCGTGACGCTCGACGAGGCCGAACAGGACGGCGGCGTCGGTGCGTGCCTCGTCCGGGGCGACCACGACCCGGCCGCCTCGGGCCAGGGGCAGGAAGAGTTCGAGTGCCGAGATGTCGAAGGCGAAGGTGGTGAGCCACAGGACGGCGTCGCCCGGGGCCACCGCCAGGCTGTGGGCGAAGTGCCCGACGACGTTGGCGAGGTTGCCGTGGCTGAGCTCGACGCCCTTGGGGCGGCCGGTGGAACCCGAGGTGTAGATCAGGTACGCGCGTTCGCCGGACCGCGCCGCCCCGCCGGGCGGATCCGCGGGGCCGTCCTGCGCCGGACCGGGCAGCGGGGCGGCCGGGGTCAGGGGCAGGATCGCGCACCGGCCGTCGAGCCACTCCCAGTCGCCGTCCGCGATGAGCACCCCGGCCCCGGAGTCCTCGACCTGGTGGGCCAGCCGTTCGCGGGGGTGCGCCGGGTCCAGCGGAAGGTAGGCGGCGCCGGCCAGCCACACGCCGAGCACGGCGGACGCCAGTGGTCCGCCGCGGGTGGCCTCGACCGCGACGACGTCGCCCGGAGCGACGCCCGCGGCGGCCAGCGCCTCGCGGTGGCCGGTCGCGGCGTTCCACAGCTGCCGGTAGGTCAGCTCGTCCTCGCCGTCCTGTACGGCCACGGCGTCGGGCCGCTCCGCGGTCCGCTGCGCGATGGCCTCCAGCACGGAGGACGGGCTGACCGTTCGCGCCGTGCGGTTCGCCCGGTCCAGCACCTCGCGGTCCCGGCCGCTGAGCAGGGACAGGGTGCCCACCGCCCGGTCGGGGTCGCGGCCGGCCTCGATCAGCAGGCTCTCGTAGCGCTCCAGGAGCAGCTGGACGTCCGCCCCGCTGTGGATCTCCGTGCTGTAGGCGGCCTTGATGCGGATGCCCCCCGGCGAGGACGAGACGAAGAACTCCAGGTCGAACCGGCTGTGCCCGCGGTCCACGTCCAGGGTGCGGGCTTCCTGACCGCCGAGGTCGACGGTCGCGCCGCCCCCGTCGGGCAGGTAGTTGAACATGTGGCGGAACAGGGAGCCGCGCCAGGAGCCGTCGCCGCGCGGAAGCTCGGGGAGGACCTCGGGGAGGACGAGGTCCACCGGCACGTCGGCGTGCTCGACGGCGCCGAGGAAGGCCCGCTGCGCCGCGCCGACCAGCGAGCGGAATCCGCTCCCCTGATCGACCGAGACCCGGCAGGCCAGCGTGTTGACGTGGTACCCGACGCGGTCGCGGGCCTGCGCGCCCCGGACGTCCACCGGGGTGCCCACCACCAGGTCGGGACCCGCCCCGTGGCGGGCGAGCAGCAGGTAGTACGCCGCGAGCAGGACGCTGCTCTCGGTGGCCCGCAGCTCCTTGCGCAGGCGCCGCACGACCGCGACCGCCTCGCCGGAGAGCTCGTGGGAGAGCCGGGCCCCGGCCAGGGTGGGCGCGGCCGGCTCGGGGTTGCCGCACCACAGGCCGAGACGGGTGGGGTCCACGCCCGCGAGGTGCTCGCGCCAGTAGGCGGTGCTCGCCTCCGAGGGGGCGGTCTCGACCAGTGCGGGCACCTCCCGCACCAGGGCCGCGGCGGGCTCGGCGTCCGTGGCCAGCGCGCCGTAGAGCTCGGCGAACTCGGCCAGGACCAGGTTGGCGGACCGGCCGTCGAAAACGATGTGGTGGACGACGAGGCAGAAGACGTCGCCGGTCTCGCACAGCAGGTGCGCGGCGCGGACGAGCGGCTGCCGCTCCAGCGCGAAGGGCGCCGCCGAGAAGGCCCTGACGTCGTCCTTCAGGCTCCGGGCGGTCGAGTGCAGCACTTCCACGGCGATGTCGACGGCGTCCGGTGGGAGGATCTCCTTGTGCAGGGCGTCCTGGTCGTCACCGGACCGCTGCCCGTGGAACTGCGCCCGCAGGGCCGGGTGACGGCTCATCAGGGTGTCGAGCGCCCGCTGCAACGCCCACCAGCGCAGTCGCCCCGGCACCTGTACGGCCAGCGTGACGTTGTTGATTCCGCTGTCCTGCACGATCTCGTCCAGGAGCCACAGCGCGTTCTCCTTCGCGGAGGCCGCCACGGAGGCGTCGATCCCGCCGCCCGCACGTGCCTTTTCCGGGTCCAGCACATTCACCGTCGTCACCCAACCATCCGTGGAAACACCCGACATCGACCGAGCCTAGGAACCGGCCGGCGCACC
Organism: Streptomyces sp. NPDC048352; assembly: GCF_040651895.1. Lineage (NCBI taxonomy): Bacteria > Bacillati > Actinomycetota > Actinomycetes > Kitasatosporales > Streptomycetaceae > Streptomyces > Streptomyces sp. NPDC048352. The sequence continues at coordinate 18,769 of NZ_JBEZKZ010000025.1, read as the reverse complement.
GGGCAGAAGGGGAAGGGCAGGCCGGAGGGAAGCTCCGGTGCCCTTTCGGTGCCCGGAAGGGATCAGGGCCTGCCCTCGACGTCGCGCAGCCAGGCCTCGACCGCGTCCAGCGTGGGCTCGTGGGCCACGAGGGGCATGCCGGGATCGGCCACGTCGATCTGCCGGAAGTCCGCGAATCCCAGTTCGTCCCAGTCGGACGCTCCGACGGCCTCCGCGAGGTCACGGTCGAACCGGCCGGGCAGGGAGAAGAGCGCGACGGGGATCGTGGTGGACCGCGGCCGGTAGTCGGCGATGACGCGCCAGAGCGCGGCGTGCACGTCGAGCCGGCGCCGGAAGGCCGCCGAATCCTGTTCCAGGAGGTCCTGGCCGGATGTGCGCAGTTGCAGGAAGAGTTCGTCAGCGGTGGCCGGTCCGGCGCCGGCTCCGAAGGCGGTACCGGCCGATCCGGCGAGCTGCCTCAGCCGCTGCAGGACGATCTCCTCGTGCGGGACGTCGGGAACGGCGAGGGTGGAGTTCAGCAGCGTGACGCTGAGCACCTCCCATCCGCTCCGGGCGAGGACGGAGGCGAGGTCGTACGCGAAGACGCCACCGGAGCAGTACCCCGCCAGGTGGATCCTCCGCGGAAGGCCGTCGGCGTCGAGCATCGACGCGAACTCCCCGCTCAGCTCCGCCATGCCCGTGGCGGGCACCTCGCCGGCGGCCAGCCCGCGCGCGTGCAGCCCGTGCACGGGCCGGTCGAAGCGCGCGTCGGCGAACGCGCCCAGCCCCACCAGGCTTCCGCCGCCGCCCGGCAGCAGCACCAGCGGAGCACCGCCGCCGTTCGGTTTGAGCGTCATCACCGCGTCCGCGCCCCCGGCCCGCCGGGTGCGCAGCCAGTCGCTCTGGGCGCGCACGGTGGGGAGGTCGAAGATCACGTGCAGGGGCACCTCCCGCCCGACGGCCTTGCGCAGCCCGCCGGCAAGCCGGGCCGCCTTGAGGGAGTTCCCGCCGTTCTCGAAGAAGTTGTCGTCGATCGAGGCCGGAAAGCGGCCCAGAACCCGGTTCCACTGTGCCGCGACCACGACCTCGGTCGAATCCCGGCCCACCGTCACAGTCATGCCTGTCCCACTCTCGGGTCATAGGTTCGGGTACGGATCGACTCGATCGGGGGCGGAGCGGTGTCCGCCGCCGAGAGCCTGGGATCCGAGCGCTTCCTTGCCGGGGCGATGGCCGCCGGCGAGCGCGAGACCGTGTGTGCCGTCCGCACTTCCCGAGGGCTGCGAAGCCGCCCCGGACACGATGGGCGGCGACGCTAGCAGCGGATCGTCACGCGCGTCAAAGTCCGCTCGGGGGCCGTTCGTTCGCTCTGGGGCCGCCTTCTCGTGGTCCCGGTCTCGTGGTCCCGATCTCGTGGTCGACCACGATGGTCCCGTGGCCGCTCGATGGAGAAGGGTGGGGGCAGGTCGGAAAAAGGAGTTCTTCACCGTGCTGCAGTTCGTCGACGACGTCCGTACGTCCCGCCGGGTACCGGTCGCCATTCACGCCCCGGACCCGATCTCCCGGGCCGGAGCGATGAGCCACCTGCGCCAGTACCCGGAGATCGTGCTCGTGGACGATCTGAGGCGGGACGGCGTCGACGTCGCCCTGCTGATCGCCGACACCTTCGACGAGGCCGTCCTGTCGAACCTGTCCCGGCTCGTCCGGGCGGAGAAGGCCCGGGTGGTGCTGGTCCTGGACCGCATACGGGAGTCCGAGCTGCTCGACGTCGTGGCCTGCGGCGTCACCACGATCCTGTGGCGGCGGGAGGCGACGGGGGCGCGGCTGCTCCAGGCCATCCTGGCGGCGGAACGCGGCGACGGCGACCTGCCGCCCGATCTCCTGGGCAAGCTGATCGGCCACATGGGACGGCTTCAGAGCGGCGAACCCGGGGACCGGGCGACCGCCTCGGTCTCGATGGGCATGGTGCCGCGCGAGGTCGACGTCCTGCGGCTGGTGGCCGACGGCATGGACACCGGCGAGATAGCGGTGAAGCTCGCGTACTCGGAGCGGACGGTCAAGAACATCCTGCACACCGTGACGACCCGGTACCAGCTGCGCAACCGCGCCCACGCGGTGGCCTACGCGCTGCGCGAGGGCTACATCTAGGCCGCGTCCTCCCCGGTGTCGGCGGGGCAGCCGGGCCGGGGCCGAAAGGGCAGACGGAGGGGGCCCTCGCTTCCCTCCGGGTTGCCTTCCGCCTTCTGCCCGGGGCAGCAGCCGGTTCCTAGGCTGAGTTCCGATCGGGTTTTCGCGGCTGGCCGGTGACGGCGACGGCAGGCCGGTCGTCCCGCCTCAAGAAGGAAGAGCATGCGATTCGATGAGACAGCCCGCCCGCTGGTGAGTCTGACGACTCTGCGGTCGGGTCCCGCCGACCACGCCGTCGTCGTCGACTTCATCAAGTTCAGCGGCCAGCCGTCCGCCGGTGACCTGGTGACCACCGCGCTCGCGGACCGGTCGGTCCTGCGGGCCGATCCGGTCGCCGACCTCAGCGACAGCCGCGGCTGGCTGCCGCTGGGCGAACTGGCCGGGGAGTACGCCCGGTTGATCGCCGCCCTGGACCCCACGCCCTCCGTGCTGGTCGGGTACTGCAGCGGTGCCCCGCTCGCCCTGCTCATCGCCGGGGAGCTCGCCCACGAGGGGACGCGGGTGCCGGTCCTGCTGCTGGCCCCGCGCTTCCCCGACCGGCGGCAGGTCCTGGACGACCTGGCGGGCATCCGCCGGTCCATCGGGGCGGCCGGGCGGCCGCCCGGTCGTCCCCCGGCGGACCTCGTGCTCCCGCAGGACCCCGTCGCCGCGGTGCGGTACATCGGGTCGGTCCTGTCGGACGACCTGGCGGCCGCCGCCGAGGACGACACTGCGGGCACGGCCCTGACGGACGACCTCGTCGCCCGGTACACCGCCTGGCTGGGCTACCTGCTGGCCGCCGCGGACGCCCCGCTCGGCGACGTGCCGGCCGACGTGTGCATCGTCGCGAGCCCGGACCCGTGGAGCACACCGAACCGGCAGTGGCCGACGACGGCCCGGATCCACCCGACCACCTTGACCGGGGCGGAGTTCCTCACCAGCCCGGAGACCGCCGCCGTCATCGCCTCCCACTTCGGCACCCTGCGGTGAGCGCGCCCGTGACCCCCACCGCGATCACACCGCCGCTCACCGCTCTGGAGACCACCGCATGACACGACGACTGATCCTCGCGGACCGTTTGGTGGACGCCGTCGGCGACGGTGTCGTCCGCGCCGCGGCCGTCGTCGTGGAGGACGGGCTCATCACGTGGGCGGGACGGCGCGCCGACCTCGCCGAGTCCGTCCACGAGAGCGCCGAGGTACTGGACCTCGGGGCCCGCAGCCTGTTGCCCGGCCTGATCGACGCCCACGTCCACCTGGGGTTCGACGGCGGACCGGCGCCGGTGGAGACGATGACCGGAGCCGACGACGAGGAGCTGACCGCCCTCATGCTCTCCGCGGCCGGCCGCTGTCTGGAAGCCGGCATCACGACGGTCCGCGACCTCGGCTCGCGCGGGGCGACGGGGATGCGCGTACGCGAGCTGCTCGCGGCGGGCACGGCCCCGGGACCGCGGGTCCTCGCGGCGGGCCGCCCGATCACCACTCCCGGCGGACACTGCTGGTACATGGGCGGCGCCTGCGAGGACCGCGACGGCCTCCTCGCCGAAGTGGACCGCAACCACGCCGAGGGCGCCGACCTCATCAAGATCATGGCAACGGGCGGGTTCCTGACCGCCGGGACGACCCCCGGGGCGCCGCAGTTCGACGAGGACGCGCTGAGGGCCGTCGTGCACCGGGCGAAGGAACTGGGCCTGCGCGTGGCCGCCCACGCCCACGGCACCGCGGGCATCGCCATGGCCGTGGCCGCGGGCGTGGACACGGTCGAGCACTGCAGCTGGGTGGGGGCCGGCGGCGGCCTGGAGTTCGATCCGCGGGTCGCCGAACGGATGGCGGCCCAGGGCGTGTCCGTCTGCCCGACGGTGAACAGGAACGCCCGCAACCCGCACGGCAGGCTGCCGTGGGGCCCACGGGCCGAGCACATCGCCGCCCTGCACCGGGCGGGCGTCGCCGTGGTGGCCGGCACGGACGCGGGCATCGAGCACATCCCCCATGACGACCTCGCGACCGGACTGGAGATCCTGCGCGACGCCGGGCTCACCCCGCGGGAGGTCATCCGCTCGGCCACCTCCGTGGCCGCGGCCGCCCTGGGCATCGCGGACCGGACCGGCAGCATCCGCGAGGGGCTCTCGGCGGACCTGATCGCCGTCGACCGGGACCCGACGGCCGATGTCGGCGCCCTGGCCGCCCCCTCGTTCGTCATGCTGCGCGGGCGGCCCGTACGGCTGCCGGGCCCCGGCCGCTGACCGCCGCGCCGCAGCGCGCCGCACCGCGCCGCACTGCGCCGCACCGCGCCCCGCCCGAAGCCGCATCCGCAGAAGATCCGGGCACCCCCCGAGGACCGACCCGCGCGTCGGCGACAAGAACCCGAGCGAAGAGGAAGCTTGATGGAGAACGAGACAGCCGTCGTCCCGCGGTACCCCTTCGGGAAGGAGCACCGCCTCGAGCTGGAACCGGAGATCGCCGCGATCCGGGCCGAGGGCAAGCTGGTCCGGGTGGAGATGCCCGTGGGCGGCGAGGTGTGGCTGGCCACCCGCTACGACGACATCCGCACCGTCCTCGCGGACCCGCGCTTCTCCCGCGCACTGGCCAACGAACCGGGCCGGCCGAGCCTGTCGTCCGAGTCCCTCCCGGCAGGCTCGATCTCGGCCCTGGACGCGCCCGACCACACGCGGGTCAAGCGCGTGGCGGCCGGGGCGTTCACCGCACGCCGCATCCGTGACCTCGCCGACCGCACCGGCGAAGTGACGGCCGGGCTGCTGGACGACCTCCGGGCTGCGGGCGGTCCGGCCGACTTCATCGCCACGGTCTCCCGGCCGCTGCCACGCATCATGATCTGCGAGATGCTCGGCGTACCGGCCGGGGAGCGCGCGTATTTCGAGCGGCTGCTGAGCGACCTGCGGTCCTGGCAGGCACCGCTCGACGCCCTGGCCGACCGGCGCTCCGCCATCGAACGGTTCATCGGCGAGCTGATCGAGGAGAAGCGCAGAGAGCCCGGCGACGACCTGCTGAGCGTCTACGCCGAGGCGGCGGCGCAGGGCCGCCTCTCCGACGACGAGCTCCTCAACCTGGGCGTCGCCCTCCTCGCCGGAGGAACCGGCACCCCCACCGACTTCCTCACCGGGGCGGTCTACGTCCTGCTCACCCGGCCCGACAAGTACCGGGCGCTGTGCGCGGACCGCACGCTCATCCCGGCGGCCGTGGAGGAACTGCTGCGCTACATCCCCATCGGGACCGCGGGGGGCAAGGTCCGGGTGGCCACGGAGGACGTCGAGCTCGGCGGCGTCACCGTCAGGGCGGGCGAGGCCGTGCTGCCCGCCATGGGGTCCGGAAACCACGACGAGCGCGTCTTCGAGAATCCCGGCGAGCTCGACTTCGGGCGCGGGAAGAACCCGCACCTCGGGTTCGGGCACGGGGCCCACCACTGTGTGGGCGCCCAGCTCGCCCGCCTGGAGATGCGGGTCACGATCGAGGCCCTCGTCGAGCGGTTCCCGGACCTGCGGCTCGCCGTGCGGCCCGAAGAGCTCGACTGGCTGACCGGCGAGGTCGTGCGCGGCCTCAGGGCACTGCCCGTGACCTGGGGAGCGACGGAATGACCCGCGTGCCGGCCGCCCCCTCCGACTCGCTGGCGGGGCTGCCTCCGGACATCGCACCGAAGTCGGCCGTGGTGGCCACCCTGGGGCCCGCCGGAACCGACGCCCAGGCCGAGGCGAGCCGGTTCTTCGAGAAGGTCGTCCTCGCCGAGTCCTTCGGCGGCGCCATGCGGTTCGGCCAGACCGAGAACTCCTACGTCCTGGTGGCCGCCGGATTCCTGGAGCGCAAGGGCGGGGACGTCACCGACAGCTGGGTCGACATGCACTTCCGGACGTTCGGCCGGATGCGTCTCGTGGCTGCCTGGGAGAACAACACCAAAGTCATGTGCGTCGCCACCAATCCGGCCACCGCCAGCACGCCGGAGGAGGCCCGGACGCTCGCCATCCACCCCGCCACGGCCGCTTTCGCCAACCGGTTCGCCCCCCTGGCCAGCCACCTGTACGTCAACGCCAAGCCCACCGCCGTCCAGTGGGCCTCGGACGGCCGGGCGGACGGCTGCGTCGGCTCCCTCGACGTGGTCCGGCAGGCCCCGGGACTGGTCGTCCACCACATCTTCCGCCCCACCATGCTCTGGTGCCTCTACGAGCCCACCCGCCGCACGCGAACGGGAGAACGCGGTGCCGCATAACCCGTCCGGACCGGAGACCGGTCCCGCGCTCCCCCTCGCTCCGGGGGACGTCGTCACCGTTCTGGGGGCCGGCCTGATGGCGTCCCGGATCATCCCGCACATCCGGCGCGCAGGCTTCCGCATCCGGCTCCACAACCGGACGCGCGCCCGTCTGGAAGGACTGGCCGGGCCCGGCACCACCCTCTGCGCGACCCCCCGCGAAGCAGCACGGGGTGCGCGCGCGGTGGTCAGCATGGTGACCGACGACGAGGCGAGCCGCTCGGTGTGGCTCGGCGCGGACGGCGCTCTGGCCGGTGCGCCGCCCGGGGCCCTGGCCGTCGAGTGCTCGACGCTGTCGGAGCCGTGGACCACGGCCTGGGCCGCTGCCTGCGCCGAGCGCTCGCTGGCGCCGCTGGACGCCCCGGTGACCGGGAGCACCGCCCGGGCCTCGGACGGCACTCTGGTCATGTTCGCCGGTGGTTCGCCCGACACGATCGAATCCGCCCGGCCGCTGCTCTCGGCGTTCACGGAGCAGGTCTTCCGGCTGGGTCCCACAGGGGCCGGCGGCCGGTTCAAGCTGGTCAACAACATGCTCGCGGGATCCATCCTCGTCGCCCTCGGTGAGGCGTTCGCGACGGCGGAGCGCCTCGGGCTTGACCCCGCCCAGGCGCTGGAGATCCTGTCGGAGTTCGGCTGGGCCGGTGGCGTCGCGTCCGGCAAGGGCCGGGCCATGCTGGACGACGACCACACGGACGTCGGCTGCCGGCTGGCCCTGATGGCCAAGGACCTCGGTTACGCCACCTCCCTGGCCCGCCGGTCCGGTCTGTCGCTCCCGCTGGCTTCCGCGGCGGGCGGCCGGCTGGCGGAAGCCGTCTCGGCCGGCCTCGGTGATCTGGACATGTCGGCCGTGAGCCGGGTCTGCCGGGAAGCCGGCCGATGACCACGACACGGTTCTCGGCCCGGTGGGCCGAGTCCGCCGCCCGGGGTACCGGACTGATCGCCATGTCGGCCGCCGACATGGACCTCTCCCTCGACCCCCTGATCGCGGAGGCGATCGCCGAACGGCTGACGGAGCCCGTCGGATACCCGCCGCCCTACACGACGAGCGGGGTCGCCGCGACGCTCGCGGACTACTACCGGCGCGCCCACGGGCTGGAGGTGCCGGCGGAGGCGTTCTGGCTCTCGACGGGCACCGTTTCGCACTCCGCGGCCCTGTTCGCCCACCTGTTGGAACCCGGGGACGAGGTCCTGTACTTCGCGCCGTCCTACCACGGGATCACCCGGGCGATCGAGGACGCCGGCTGCGTGCCCGTCGGGGTTCCCCACGATCACGAGGCCGGGCGCTGGACCCCCGAGTCGCTGGCCGACGCCGTGACGGGGCGGACGGAGGCGATCTACCTCTGCAACCCGCACAACCCGACGGGACACGCCTTCACCCGGTCCGAGCTGGAGTGGATCGCCGATCTCGCCGAACGCGAGAACCTCCGCATATTCAGCAACGAACTGCATTCGCGCACCATGCTGGACCGGCCCCACCTGCCGATTTCGAGCCTCTCGGAATCGACCGCGGAGCGGACGGTGACGTTCTCCGGCGCAACAAAGTCGCACAACATGGCCGGAATAGGGGGGAGCTTCGCCTTCTCCCACGACACGGATCTCATAAACCGGGCCAGAAGAGATCTCGCCATGCGGATGCCGACCGCCCGCGCCCTCCAGCAGGCGGCTCTACGGGCGGCATACCAGGAAGACAGTCCCTGGCTGGTCCGGACCCGCCGCACCATACGGCAGGCGCGTGACCGGATTTGCGAGGTCCTGTCCTCGGAAGCACCACAGCTGAAATTCCATCAGCCAGCGGCCACCTATTTCCTCTGGTTGCGGTGGGATAATCTTCGCCATGGCTCCGACGCTTGCGAAGAACTCTTCCGCCGATGCGGTATCGTGGGCCTGCCCGGCACATTTTTCGGGGCGGAAAAATCATTCGTGCGCTTGGCATTCGCCACTGATGCGAAGACCATCGAAAACGTTGTCGGCCGACTGCACCTCGGCCTGAGTCTCAGGAAGGAACTTCTGTGAAGGTTCTCATTTCGGGTGGGGCTGGATTCATCGGCAGTACGATCGCGTCCGCCTGTATCGACGCGGGCATCACACCGGTCATTCTGGACAGCCTGGTCACCGGCCGGCGCGAATTCACCGAAGGCCGGACCTTCTTCGAGGGCGATATCGCGGACGGCGCCCTCGTCGACACCATCTTCGCCGAACACCCGGAGATCGAGGCGGTCATCCACTGCGCCGCCCTGATCGTCGTCCCCGATTCGGTCAGCAACCCCGTGGGCTACTACGAGGCGAACGTCTCGAAGAGCCTGGCCTTCGTCTCGCACCTCCTGCGCAACGGGTGCGGCCGCCTCATCTTCAGCTCCTCCGCCTCGTTCTACGAGCCGGGCCCCGACTTCTCCGTGGACGAGAACTCCGGCATCGACCCGCAGAGCCCGTACGCCCGCACCAAGGCGATCTGCGAAACCATGTTCGCGGACATCGCGGCCACCCAGGACATCCGCATCCTCTCCCTCCGCTACTTCAACCCGGTCGGCGCGGACCCGAAGATGCGTACGGGCCTCCAGCTGCGCCGCCCCTCGCACGCGCTCGGCAAGATGATCGAGGCCCTGGAGGAGAGCACCCCCTTCAAGGTCACGGGCACGGACTACCCGACGCGCGACGGTTCCGGGATCCGGGACTACATCCACGTCTGGGACCTGGCGACCGCCCACCTCGCCGCGCTCCGCGCGTTCGACACGGTGCTCGGCGAGGGGCGGCGGACCACCGCGATCAACCTCGGCACCGGCACGGGCACCACGGTCAACGAGCTGCTGGAGGCCTTCAACTCCACGATCGAAACACCGCTGACCGTGGTGCACACCGAGCGGCGGCCCGGCGACGTCGCCGGCGCCTTCACCCGGAGCGCCCGCGCGCAGGAGCTGCTCGGCTGGGAGCCGGCGTACTCCCTGGTCGAGGGCATCCGGCACTCGCTGGAGTGGACCGCCCACCGTGACCGGATCCTGGCCGACTGACCGGTGATCACCACCGTCGACTGGTTCGCGAACAGCACGTTCGTCCCCCGGGCGGCCCGAGAGGAGGTCAGCCGCGCTCTCGACCGCTACTTCGACGCCCTCGCGGCGTGCGTCAAGAGCCTCGGCATCACGGACGCGAACGTCTACGTCGGTGGCTCGCTGGCCCGCGGGGAGCCGTCGGTGACACGGTCGTCGGGCGCGTGGCGGCTCTTCTCCGACCTCGACCTCCTGGCGGTCGTGGAAGGGCCGGCGGCGGGCCATCCGGTCCAGGGCCTGGCCGCCGAGATGCGCGCCCGCCAGCCCTCCTTCGACACCACGGTGTTCGTCGTCGACGCGGCGGACTTCACCGGTGTCCGGTCGTTCATCGGCCACGACGCGTGGCCGATGTTCGAACACCCGGTGGTCGAGGGGATCCGTCTCCGGCGGCCCCCGCGGCCCCGGGTCGGGCGGCGGGAGCGCTTCGAACTCTTCACCCATCAACTGAATTCCCTGGTCCTCTTCCCGCACGAGGAGGGCGGATCCCCGGTGAAGCCCGCCCGGCACCACCGGAAATTCGCGGAGATCCACCTCCTCAAGACGCTGATGGAGGCGATGAGGATCTCACTGCCGGACCGGGGGGCAGCGAATTTCGGAGCCCTGTGCACGGAGCCCTTCCGTGCCGCGCTGGCTCCCGTGCTGGACAGCGAACAGGTTTCCGATATCGTTCGGGCACGTGAGGTGTACACCGGGGATTTCATTCCGCCGGTCAGCGCCGCCGAGATCATCGAGCACGGCCTCGGGGCCTTTTTCGGACTTGACCGCGCGGACGAATTCAGCGCGGCGGTGACACAGGCGGTCACGCGAAGGATCGAAGGGCACTCGGACCTCCTCACGCTCTTCCAGCACATGGTCCCGCTGCTGTTCGTCATGAGTCTTCCCGAGTATGCGGACGACGTCGCGGCGTCCACGGCGGTACTCGCGGCCCTTTCCGCGGTGGACCCCGCGGACATCGTCGACTCCGGTGCCGCGAAGGCCCGTCTGGAAGCCATGTCCGCGGAGGAGATGGCCGCCGGTTTCGCACGGCGGGACCCGCGGCTGCTCTCCGATCTGCTGGAACTGCGCGGCGACTACTACCACCATCTCGGAAATCACAATTTCGGCCGCTCTTTCGACGGCCGGTACGGCACGAGCTAAGGACGGGCGTCGTCGATGTTCCCCGATTGGATACAGCAGCTCCCGGAAGTGGACGTCTCCTTCCCCGGCGCCTGCGGCCGGCTGATGGAGGGGCCGCACGGCCAGGTCGTCCTCTGGTCCTTCGCCGAGGGCGGCTCGGTGCCGCCCCACCAGCACGGACCGCAGCTGGGCATCGTGCTCGCGGGCCGCGTACGGCTGGTCGTGGACGGCGTCCTGAACGACTGGACGGCCGGGCAGATGTTCGCGCTCGAGGATGCCCAGGTGCACTCCGCGGTGATCGATCCGGGGACCTTCGTGATCGAGATCTTCCAGGAGCCGGATCGCCACCGCGCCCGCCAGACCGCGTCCGGAGCGTTTACGCAGTGACCACGCTTGTCATCGGTTAAGGAGTTCTCAGAACATGGAAGTTTCCGGAAGCGATCCGGGCATACGGTGGAGCGGAGTGGTCTCGCTCGAACATGCCAACGGATTCGTCGCGCCGTGGCGGGTGCCGTACCAGGACACCGACCTCTACTTCCCGTTGGGCGGCACCGGACGGGCGGCGATGACCTCGGGCGTGCGCTTCGGTTTCGTGACGGACAGCGAGAGCGTGGAGGTCGAGTACGCCCTGACCCCGCCGACCTACGACCCCGCTCCCCCCGAACTGCCGTGGCTGGACGTCTTCTGCGACGGTGAGCGGTTCGAGACGGTGCTCCTGGAGCGGCAGACGGACCGCGCCCTGTTCACCGTCACCGGCCTGCCCCGCGGACGGAAACTGGTGGAGTTCTGGCTGCCGGTCTACGCGCAGATGCGGATAGGCCGCATCCGGCTCGCTCCGGGCAGCGTGCTGCTGGCGGACGAGTCGCGGCTCCCCGCCTGGACCCATTACGGATGCTCCATATCGCAGGGCCGTGGAGCGGTCTCGCCCAGCCGGACCTTCCCCGCCCAGCTGGCCCTCGCGGAGGGGCTCGACCTGACCTCGGTCAGCATGGGCGGCACCTGCCACCTCCAGCCCATGTTCGGCCGCCTGGTGGCGGGGATGCCGAGCGAACTGATCTCGTTGCACGTGGGTTCCAACATCTACTACTACGGCTCGCTCAACCGGGAGACCCTGCACGGCGCGGTCGTCGGCTTCGTGTCGCTGATCCGGGACCGGCAGCCCGACGTCCCCGTCGTCGTGATCTCGCCGACGTACGCTCCGGCCTGGGAGGCCAAACCTGGTCCGTCCAGGCTCACGCACAAGCGGCTGCGCAGCGAGATACGCAACGCGATGGACTGGCTGCTCGACCGCGGGGACCCGCGGCTCCACTACATCGACGGCACCGAGCTCTTCGGCGAGGCGGACGCGGAGCACTTCCTCGAACCGCCGGAGCGGGAGCAGGTCCACTTCGACCCGAGGGGCCACGATCTCGTGGCACGCCGGCTGGGCGCCCGGTTCGCCGAACTCGGCGTGCTGCCCTCCGGCCCCGCCCGGACCCCGGAGCGCACGGCATGACGGCGCCGGAACTGCGGGACGTGGAACGGATGCTGGCCATCCGGGTCTTCGAGGAGAAGCTGCTGGAGCTGTTCGCCGCCGGCAAGGTACCGGGTACGACCCACACGTGCCTGGGACAGGAGCACATTCCCGTGGCCCTGCTCGATCTGGTGCCCGACGCGGACGTGTTCAGCAACCACCGGGGGCACGGCCACTACCTCGCCCGCTACGACGACCCGCACGGCCTCCTCGCCGAGATCCTGGGCAAGGACGGGGGCGTCTGCCGCGGAGTCGGCGGATCGCAGCACCTCTACCGGCCGGGCTTCATGTCGACCGGTGTGCAGGGTTCGGGCGTCCCGGTCGCCGCCGGGGCCGCGCTCAGCCGCAAACAGCGCGGTACCGGCGGGCTGAGCGTCTGCTTCATCGGCGACGGCACCTGGGGCGAGGGGGTGGTCTACGAGACCCTCAACATCGCGGCGCTCTGGAACCTGCCGTTGCTGCTGGCCGTCGAGAACAACGGCATCGCGCAGTCGACTCCCGCATCCTCCGCCCTGTCCGGGTCCATCGGGCAGCGTGCCGCCGCCTTCGGCATCGAACACGTCCTGATCGAGGGCTGCGACGTCGACGCGATCCGTGCGCGACTCGCCGGTTCCGTGGCGCGGGTACGGTCCGGGCGGCCCCTGGTGGTGGAGTTCCGCACGGAGCGGCTCGGTCCGCACAGCAAGGGCGACGACACCCGCGACGCCGAGTGGCGGGCCCGGGCCGCCGCGACCGACTGGTACGCGGTGTACGGCGTACCGCACGACGAGTCCTTCGCGGCAGCCGAGCGCCGCCAGCGCGAACGGATGGACCGGGTCGTCGAGGACGTACTGGCGATGGAGCCCTCGTGTTGGGAGTACAGCGAATGACCCCCCGTGCGCGGCTGGGCCGCATACTCAACGGCGGACTGCACCGGCTGATGGCCGAGGACGATGCGGTCTTCGTGCTCGGTGAGGACGTCGTCGACCCCTACGGCGGCGCGTTCAAGATCACCGCAGGTCTTTCGACGGCGTACCCGTCGCGGGTGTTCGGCACCCCGATCAGTGAGGCGGCGATCGTCGGCCTCGCCAACGGACTGGCCCTCACCGGCGAGAAGGCGATCGTCGAGATCATGTTCGGCGATTTCATGACCCTCGCGTTCGACCAGATCGTCAACATGTCGAGCAAGCTCGTGTCGATGTACGGCAGGACGCTCCCGGTCCACCTGGTCGTACGCTGTCCGGTGGGAGCCGGGCGCGGCTACGGCGCGACGCACAGCCAGTCGCCGCAGCGGCACTTCCTCGGGGTCCCCGATCTCCACCTCTTCGAGTTGAGCCCGGTGCACGATCCGGCCGAGCAGCTCGCCACGGCGATCGGGCTCGGCCGCCCCAGCGTGCTCTTCGAGCCCAAGGACCTGTACGGCCGGCATCCGCTCGTCCCCGGTGCGGGATCCGGCATCGGGGTGAGCGGTCCGTTCGGCCGGTCACAGTGGATGCGCCTGCTGGTGGGCGCCGGGGAAGGGGCCGCCGCGGACGTGACCGTGTTCTGCACGGGCGGGACCCTCACCCGCTCCCTCGAGGCCGCCCGGGCGCTGGCCGCCACGGGCGTGGCCGTGCAGCTCTTCGTTCCCTCGCGGCTGTTCCCGTTCGATCTGGAACCGATCGTGGGCTTCGTCGCCCCGGGCAGCCTCGTGTCCGTGGTGGACGACGGCCCGGGCCCGGCCGGCTGGGCCAGCGCCGTCGCGGCCCAGTTGGCGACGTACCTGTGGGGAACCATCCGCAGGGCTCCTGTCCTGCTCTCCTCCGCCGCGTCGGTCATCCCCGCCGCGAGGGCTCTGGAGAGCCAGGTCGTGATCTCGGCCGCCGACATCGAAACCCGCCTCGCCCGAGAACTGGAGACATCGTGAACCACCCCGAGAACACGGCCGCACCGGCCCGGCTGGCCCCGGTCGTCCTCGAACAGATCACCGCCAACGACGACGTCTACTACCTCCTCGAATGGCTGGTGCCGGAGGGCGGCATGGTCGCGGCGGGTGAGGTGATCTTCTCCGTGGAATCCTCGAAGTCCATCGAGGACGTGGAAGCGCGGCACACCGGACGCGTGGTCGACCGGGTCGAAGCGGCAGCGGAGTACGCGGTCGGCCAGACACTGGCCCGGATCGAACTGACGGACTGAGCCGGCGCCCCCGCGCCGCGCGGCAACGGCCTGCGACCCGGTCTCCGCGGCCGGGCCGGGCCGCGCCCGGCGGTGTGCGCGGCCCCACTCCCCAAGGGCCCGTGGTCAGATGCGGTGGAGCGGCGCGGTGCTCTGCGTCCAGTGCCAGTTCACCGGTTCCCACTGCTTCTTCAGGGCCGTGCGCCGGCGGGCGTAGGCGCGCAGGGCGTCCTCGACGGCGTCCGCGAGGGCGGTGAGGTCGTCGGGAGCGGGGACGCGCAGGATCAGGTGCTGCTTGGTGTGGACCAGCAGCAGGTCGCCGTTGGGGGCGCAGGCTCCGAGGGTGAAGTGGGTCAGCGGCTTGAACGTCCTGGTCTCGGTGTCCAGCTTGGCGCGGAGCACTCCTGCCGCGTTCCAGGCGTAGAGGCCGTAGCGGTTGAGGTGGAAGACGTGGCCGCGGTACGGGTCGGCGGCGAGGTCGAAGCACATGCCGGTGAAGGGCGAGTCGCGCCACGCGTGGAGGCCGTGGAGCCGTCCGGTGATCTCGCCCCGGTCGTCGACGAGGGCGAAGACGAAGGGCTGGCCCCGGCTGCCGCTCCGGTACGTCCGGGCGTGGAAGGGGACGACGAAGAGGCTGTCGGAGAGCGGTACGGGACGGCCGAGGCGGGAGCGGCACCAGTCGGAGGGGCGGTCCTCTGCGGCGACGAGCTCGGTCAGTGCCGGGCGGGGCCGGTTCGTCATGCCGACGGGGGCGCCGCGGTGGGTGGCGTGCGGTTGGAGGTCGACGGCGCTCTGGTGTGCCGGTTCGGGGTCGAGCGAGGCGAGGACTTTGATGGCCGGCTTGGAGTCGGCGGTCAGGGCGCCGTCGGCCACGCCGACGAGGTTGGTGATGACGTTGCCGTACCTCCACACGCCGTACTCGGCAACGGTGCACAGCAGCCGGCCCGAGGGCGTGACGCTGAGGGAGCCGGCGAAGGGGTCGCCCTCGCCCGGCGTGAACTCCTTGAAGGGGCGCCCGTCCTTGGAGTCGTAGACGGCCAGGACGCGGCTCAGGTCGGGTGCGACGAGGGTGGTCCTGTTGGGGGTCGCGGTGAGGGCGAGCACCCCGTCGGGCAGGACGCACAGGCCGATGTCCCCGCCGTCGGCCACGGTCGAGCCCCCCTCGGCCGCACCGCCCGTGCGGAACGCGGCACTGGCCATGACCTCGCCTTCCGCCGAGTACCGGTTGATGATCCGGTACCCGAAGTTCGCCTTCCGCGGGTCCTCGTCGTCGGCGACCCCGTGGTGGTGGCGGTAGACGCCGTACAGGGCGTAGACCTCGCCGCCCGGCGAACAGGCGGCGTCGAAGAAGTGCAGGCCCCAGCCCTTGGAGTAGAGCGCGGTCAGGTCGATGCGGTGGTGGTCCACCAGGGTGCCGGGCAGGGCCAGCGGAAGCGTCTGGATCATGCCGTTCATCCTGGGCCACGGCTCTGACAACCGGCACAAGGGGGGGACGGCCCGGGCCGTCCCCCCGTCCCGGCGAGCCCGGAAAAAAAATATCGGGCGGCGATGTCGAGAACCCGCGTCCGGCTCCGTCCCCGGGGTGAACGCGCCACAATGGGCGCACTGCACCGAGGAGAACCACCATGGCCAAGTACCTGCTGCTGAAGCACTACCGCGGCGCTCCGGCGGCGGTCAACGACGTGCCGATGGACCAGTGGAGCCCGCAGGAGATCTCGGACCACATCCAGTACATGAACGACTTCGCGGCCCGGCTGGAGAAGACCGGCGAGTTCGTCGACGGCCAGGCGCTCGCCCCCGAGGGGGCGTGGGTCCGCTACGACGGCGAGGGCCGCCCGCCGGTCACCGACGGACCGTTCGCCGAGACCAAGGACCTCATCGCCGGCTGGATGATCATCGACGTCGACGGCTACGAACGGGCCGTCGAGCTGGCCGGGGAACTGTCGGCCGCGCCCGGGGCCGGCGGCAAGCCGATCCACGAGTGGCTGGAGGTGCGCCCGTTCCTGACCGCGCCGCCCACCATCACGGAGTGACGTCACCGATGGACGAGGGCCTGCTCAGGAGCCTCACCCCCGGCGTGCTCACCGTCCTCGTCCGCCGCGGAGCCGACTTCGCCGCGGCCGAGGACGCCGTACAGGACGCGCTGATCGAGGCGCTGCGGGTCTGGCCGGACGCCCCGCCGCGCGATGCCAGGGGCTGGCTCGTCACCGTGGCCTGGCGCAGGTTCCTCGACGCCACGCGCGCCGACGCCGCCCGCCACCGGCGTGAGGGCCGCGTCGAGGAGGAGCCCGCGCCCGGGCCGGCGTCCGCGGTGGACGACACCCTCCAGCTCTACTTCCTGTGCGCCCACCCGTCGCTGACCCCGGCGTCGGCGGTCGCGCTCACCCTGCGCGCCGTCGGCGGGCTCACCACGCGTCAGATCGCCCAGGCCTACCTGGTCCCCGAGGCGACCATGGCGCAGCGCATCAGCCGTGCCAAGCGCACCGTCTCCGGCGTGCGCCTCGACCGGCCCGGCGACGTCGCCACCGTGCTGCGCGTCCTGTACCTGGTCTTCAACGAGGGCTACTCGGGTGACGTCGACCTCGCCGCCGAGGCCATCCGGCTCACCCGGCAGCTCGCGGCCGCCGTCGACCACCCCGAGGCGGCCGGGCTGCTCGCCCTCATGCTGCTCCACCACGCCCGGCGCACCGCCCGGACCGCGCCCGACGGCAGCCTGGTGCCGCTCGCCGAGCAGGACCGCGGCCGGTGGGACACGGCGCTGATCACCGAGGGCGTCGGGATCCTCCAGGGGGCCCTCGCCCGCGACCGGCTGGGCGAGTTCCAGGCCCAGGCCGCCATCGCGGCCCTGCACGCCGACGCGCCCACCGCCGGCGAGACGGACTGGGCGCAGATCGCGGAGTGGTACGACGAGCTCGCGCGCCTGACCGACAGCCCCGTCGTACGGCTCAACCGCGCGGTCGCCGTCGGTGAGGCCGAGGGGCCGCGCGCCGGACTGGCGGCGCTCGCGGGCCTGGACGCCTCGCTGCCCCGCCACGCCGCGGTGGCCGCGTACCTCCACGAACGCGACGGCGACCTGGAGACGGCGGCACGGCTGTACGCCGAGGCGGCCCACAAGGCCCCCAACCTCGCCGAGCGCGACCACCTGACGCGCCAGGCCGCCCGGCTCAACGCCCGGCGCTGACGGGGGCGCGGCTCACGCCCGGTCCGCCGGGGCCCGCTTGTCCTCGACGTGGACGACGCGCAGTGCGGTGCCGTCGCGATGGCGCTTGGACCGCCCCCACAGCCCGACGGCGATCTGCGACGGCTCGTGGGGCTCGTCGGGGCCGACGTGGGTGAGGACGTCGGCGTGATGCCCGGTGACGACCCATCCCTCGGCGTCCCCGAGGTCGACCACGGCGAAGTCGGCTGCCGGTGACCCGGCACGCACGGGCCCGAACTCCCGCAGGACGGCGGTGGCCTGTTCGGCGAGCCCGCCGGGCGCGGTCGCGCGGACGCCGGTCCGCAGAAAGGGTTCAGCATCCGGGGGCGGTCGGCGGGGACGACGTCAGGGCGAGAGCGGCGGCCCGCAGCCGGACCTCCCACGCCGTCTGGTCGAGCCCCAACGTGTACGCGATGCAGCACGCGCAGGGCGGGAGCAGCGCCACGAACGACTGCTCCGCCGCGGTCTCGGCCGCCGTTTCCGCCCAGTCGCCCGTCGCCAGGTCGGCGGCCGTCACGTCACCGTCGAGGAGCCTCGCCGCCGCCCGGCGCAGGGCGTGGCGCCGGGCCCGGCCCCGGCCCGGCAACCGGATCCCCGACTCGGAAAGGGCTTGCTCGAACGCGTCGCGCAGGTCGCGGGCGTCGTCGTGGCGAGGCCGGCCGGCGAGTTCGCACAGCGTCGGGGTGTCCAGCCCGGCCGCGAGGGCCTCGGCCGCGATCATCGGCAGGTCCTCCGGCCACACCTCCCCCGCCTGGTAGCGGCATGCCGCCTCCCCCAGGAGCGTGAGGCCGCCCGGTGTCGTTCCTTCTGCTCGCATGGCTCCCACGATGTCAGAGGCCGCACGCTTCCCCGGGTACGGGTCCGGGCGCGATCACACCCGCCGGCCGCCGGTAGGGTCGGCCGGTATGACCGTCGCTCGCTCCGTCGCCCTGTTCACCGTCGCCGCACTCTTCGAGATCGGCGGGGCCTGGCTGGTGTGGCAGGGCGTCCGCGAGCACAAGGGATGGATCTGGATCGGCGCCGGCGTCATCGCGCTGGGCCTGTACGGCGTCGTGGCGACCTTCCAGTCCGATGACCACTTCGGCCGCATCCTCGCCGCGTACGGGGGGATCTTCGTGGCCGGGTCGATCGCCTGGGGCATGGTCGCCGACGGCTACCGCCCCGACCGCTACGACGTGATCGGCGCCCTGGTGTGCCTCGCCGGGATGGCCGTGATCATGTACGCACCCCGCAGCCACTGACCCGTCGGCGCGGCCGGCCGACAACGAGGTGCGGGCCGAAGGGGCCGGTGGCGACTGGTCGCCCGTGCGCTTGCGGCGTTCGCGATGATCGACCTGTCGACGACGGTGGGGGAGATGCCGAAGTTCG
>NZ_JBEZKZ010000024.1:0-90941 GCF_040651895.1 Streptomyces sp. NPDC048352 | reverse complement strand
CGCGTCCGTCACCTGCTGCGAGCGGTTGCCCTTGGCCAGCATGACCTTGGAGCCGCCCGCCGCCCCCTCGGGGACGTGCTCGCGCGCGCAGGGCGCGCAGGTGCTACTTGACGACCGTGATCCGGTCCGCCGCCGGCGGGGCGATCGGGGCCGCCGCCGTCGACTTCGCCAGATAGGCGTTGAAGGCGTCCAGGTCGGACGCGCCCACCAGCTTGTTCTTGTGCTCCTTCAGGACGGTGAAGCCGTCGCCGCCGCCCGCGAGGAACTCGTTCATCACGACCCGGTAGGTCTTGGCCGGGTCGATCGCCGCGCCGTTCAGCTTCACCGAGTCCACGACGACGCGGTCCGCGCCCGTCTTCGTCATGTCCAGGGTGTAGGTGAAGCCCTTCGACACCTGGAGGATCTTCGGGCTCGCGCCGTTGACCGGACCGCTGACCTGCTGCTGGAGCGCGGTGATCAGCTGAGCGCCGGTCAGGTCCACGATGTTCATCAGGTTGTTGAACGGCTGGACCGTGTACGACTCGCCGTACGTCACCACACCGTCGCCCTCGTCGCCCGCGGCCTTGTAGGCCAGGTCGGCACGGATGCCGCCCGGGTTCATGATCGCCAGCTGTGCGCCGCCCTTGTCCGCCGCGGCGGTGGCCTCCAGCTGCGCGTCGGCGATGAGGTCGCCGAGCGGCTTCTCGGGCGCCTCCGAGCCGCGGCCCGCGATGTCGGCCGAGATGTAGCCCATCGGACGGTTCGCCACCGGCGCGGCGAGCTCCTTCCAGCGGGTGATCAGCTCGGACATGTCCGGGGCCTTCGGCTGGTCGCGGCCGACCAGCTTGTTCACCGGCTTCGGCGCACTGGCCGGCGTACGGACGATGTCCTTCGTGGCCCGGTCGTACGTCAGCGTGGTGTCCGTGAACAGCCGGCCGTACGAGGCGGCCGAGGTGACCGCGCGCGGGTTGCCCGCCGGGTCGGGGATGTTGCACGAGTACGCCTGGTGCGTGTGGCCCGTCACCAGCGCGTCGACCTTCGGGTCGACGTTCTTGGCGATGTCGACGATCGCACCCGAGATGCCGGCGCCGGCGCCCGGGACGTCACAGTCGTAGTTGTACGCGCCGCTCGCGGGCAGACCGCCCTCGTGGATCAGCGCCACGATCGACTTCACGCCCTGCTTGTTCAGCTCGGCGGCGTACTTGTTGATCGTCTCGACCTCGTCGCCGAACTTCAGGCCCTTGACGCCCTCGGCGGTCACGACGTCCGGAGTGCCCTCCAGGGTGACGCCGATGAAGCCGATCTTCACGTCCCCCTTCTTCCAGATGAAGGTGGGCGACATCAGCGGACGCTTGGTCTTCTCGTCCGTCACATTCGCGGCCAGGTACTGGAACTGCGCTCCGGTGAAGGTCTTGCCGTACTCGAAGCAGCCTTCCACCGGGTGACAACCGCCGTACGCCATCCGGCGCAGCTCGGTCCTGCCCTCGTCGAACTCGTGGTTGCCGACGCTCGACACGTCGAGGTCCAGCTTGTTGAGCGCCTCGACGGTCGGCTCGTCGTGGAAGAGACCGGACAGCATCGGACTGCCGCCGATCATGTCGCCGGCGGCGGCCGTGACGGAGTACGGGTGGCCCTTGCGGGCCTCGCGCAGGCTGGTGGCGAGGTACTCGACCCCACCTGCGGGTATGGCCTTGGTGGTGCCGTCTGCCTGCCGTTCGCTCACGGTGCCGGAGGAGCCCTGCGGGGGCTCCAGCGTGCCGTGGAAGTCGTTGAACGACAGCATCTGTACGTCGACGGTGCGGCTCTTGGGAGCAGCACTGCCACCACTCGCGGCTCCGGCCGGCAGCGCGGCGGCGACCATCGCGCCGGCACCCGCCGTGAGGGCGAGAGCGCCGAAGGTCAACCGGCGGGCCGTGCGGTGCCGTTGTGGCTTCGCTGACATTTAGTCCCCTTTGTGGACAGCGAGACAAGTTGGGAGGTGCCTCGCAGCCTAAGGTCAACGCGCGTAGCACGACAGGGGGTAGCGGGTTGCGAGCTGGTTACGCACGGCCCCCGGGCGACGGCGCCGTAGGCTCGGAACATGACTGACGCAGCAGCGGCCCTGGAGCCGGGACGGCAGATTGAGACCCTTGAGGAACTGACGGAGGAGCAGGCCGGCGCCGTACTGGCGCTCATCGCGGAGGCGGCGCGCACCGACGGCACCACCGCCGTCTCCGAGCAGGGCCGCCTCCAGCTGCGCGGCGGACCGCGCGAGGGGATCCGGCACTTCCTCGTCACCGACGGCGGCCGGCTGTGCGGCTACGGGCAACTGGAGGACACCGACCCGGTGGAGGCCCCCGCCGCCGAGCTCGTCATCCACCCCGCCCTGCGCGGCCGCGGCCACGGGCGGGCGCTGGGCACCGCCCTGCTGCACGCCTCCGGCAAGCGGATCCGGGTCTGGGCGCACGGCGGCAAGTCCGCCGCGCGGCACCTCGCACAGGTGCTCGGCCTGACGCTCTTCCGCGAACTGCGCCAGCTGCGCCGCCCCCTCGGCCCCGACGCGCCGCCGCTGCCCGACGCGGCACTCCCGGCCGGCGTGACGGTCCGCACCTTCGTGCCCGGGCAGGACGACGCCGCCTGGCTGGCCGCCAACGCCGCCGCCTTCGCCCACCACCCGGAGCAGGGCGCGCTGACGCAGCGGGACCTGGACGACCGGATCGCGCAGCCGTGGTTCGACGCGAAGGGCTTCTTCCTGGCGGAGCGGGAGGGCGAACTGGTCGGCTTCCACTGGACGAAGGTCCACGCCGAGGAGCAGCTGGGCGAGGTGTACGTGGTCGGCGTCCGCCCGGGCGCGCAGGGCGGCGGCCTGGGCAAGGCCCTGACGGCGATCGGCCTGCGGCACCTGGCGGAGGCGGGCCTGCCGACGGCGATGCTGTACGTCGACGCGGACAACCCGGCGGCCCTGGCGGTGTACGAGGGCCTGGGCTTCACGACGCACGAGATCGACCTGATGTACCGCACGGAGAGCTGACGCGGGGGAGGGTGCGGGCTCGGGTGCGGGCCCGCCGGCTCGTGGGGCGGGACTGACGGGAAGCCCCCGAACCGGCTCTGAGGCCGCCCGGGGGGACACCGGCCGCCGGCCACCGCCCCGCGCGGCTACCGGCAGCCGCAGCTGCGGCGGATGACCAGGGCCGAGGGGAACTGCTTCAGGCGTTCGCGGCGGGAGCCCGCCACGCGCAGGGCGTCGTCCAGGACGAGGTCCACCGCCGCGCGGGCCATCGCCGGGCGGTCCGAGGCGATCGTCGTCAGCGGCGGGTCCGTGAGGGCCGCCTCCTTGACGTCGTCGAAGCCCGCGACGGCGAGTTCGGCGGGGACGTCGATCCGCAGCTCTCGGGCGGCGCGCAGCACACCGATGGCCTGGTCGTCCGTCGCGCAGAAGATTGCCGTGGGCCGGTCGGGCCGGGCCAGGACCTCCAGGGCCACCGTGTACGCGTCGTAGCGGTTGTACGGGGCCTCGATGAGCCGGCCCTCCACCGGCCGCCCGGCCTCCAGCATGGCCCGGCGCCAGCCCTCGACGTGGTCGGCGACCGGGTCGCCGACCGAGGGGGTGTTCTCGATGCCGCCGATGCAGGCGACGTACGCGTGCCCGTGTTCCAGCAGGTGGCGGGTGGCGAGCTGGGCGCCGCCGATGTCGTCGGTGACCACGGCGACGTCGTCGAGCGCCTCGGGCCGCTCGTGCAGCAGCACCACCCGCGCGTCCCAGGCGTCGATCTCCGAGGCGGCGCGCTCGCTCATGCCCTGGCTGACCAGGATCAGTCCCGACACCCGCATGCCGAGGAAGGCCCGCAGGTAGTGCACCTCGCGCTCGTCCCGGTAGTCGGAGTTCCCGACGAGGACCATCTTTCCGCGCTCGGCGGCCGCCTGCTCGACCGCGTGCGCCATCTCCGCGAAGAAGGGCTGGCGGGCGTCGGGGACGATCATGCCTATGAGGTCGGTGCGCCGCGAGGCCATCGCCTGGGCGACCCGGTCCGGGCGGTAGCCCAGGTCCTTGATCGCGGCGAGTACACGCTCGCGCGTGGCCGGGGCGACCGGCCGGGGTCCGTTGTTGATGACGTAGCTCACGACGGCGGTAGAAGTACCCGCAAGTCGCGCCACGTCATCCCGCGTCACCTTGGCCACGCGCGAAGTCTACGCGGGGTGACCTACCTCTGGGCAGGGTGTTTGGCCGACGGACTGCTCACAGGAGCTTCCTCCGAACGGGCTACGGATCCGGTCGTACGGTCCGCGGCCGGTGCCGCCGGCTTTCCCGCACCCTGCTTGGCGGCGGCCTCGGCGGCCGCCCGCTCCACCTTCTCCGGGGTGACGAAGCGGTAGCCGACGTTGCGGACCGTGCCGATCAGGGACTCGTGCTCGGGACCGAGCTTGGCGCGCAGCCGCCGTACGTGGACGTCCACCGTCCGGGTGCCGCCGAAGTAGTCGTAGCCCCAGACCTCCTGGAGGAGCTGGGCGCGGGTGAAGACCCGGCCGGGGTGCTGGGCGAGGTACTTGAGGAGCTCGAACTCCTTGAAGGTCAGGTCCAGGACCCGCCCCTTCAGCTTCGCGCTGTACGTCGCCTCGTCGACCGACAGGTCGCCGTTGCGGATCTCCATCGGGGAGTCGTCCGAGCCGAGCTGCTGGCGGCCGGTGGCCAGCCGCAGCCGGGCCTCGACCTCGGCGGGGCCGGCGGTGTCCAGGAGCACGTCGTCGATGCCCCAGTCGGCGGTGACCGCCGCGAGGCCGCCCTCGGTGACGACGAGGATCAGCGGGCAGCCGGGTCCGGTGGACCGCAGCAGCTGGCACAGCGACCGCACCTGGGGCAGGTCGCGGCGGCCGTCCACGAGGATCACGTCCGCGCCCGGGGTGTCCACCAGGGCCGGGCCCTCGGCGGGTGCCACCCGGACGTTGTGCAGCAGCAGGCCGAGGGCGGGCAGCACCTCGGTCGACGGCTGGAGGGCATTGGTCAGCAGGAGTAGAGAGCTCATGCCCGGCCACCTGCCCCGGTCCGGCGGCCGTGCTCCTGTTTGCTTGGCTGGTCCATCACGTCGGTTCCTCCTCGGCCCGTCCCGGGGGTACCTCCCAGCGGTAGCTGGGGGAGTGCGTGGTACTGCTTCGTACGACTTGCCCGGCATCCGCCGCGGCCCCCGCGCCCTGGGGTCCGGATGGATACCACTGTTCTCGGTCCGTTCAACGTGCTGAAAGCACAAAAGGACCCGGGGGCTACGTTGCCCGGATCCTCTACGCCGCCAGAATAGCCCACCGGCCCTTGGGGGGCCGAGGGCTGCCGTGCACCGCATTCTGTGGTTCGCGCCACGCCTTCCTCCTGCGTATGCCCTGGTTTCACCGGATCGAGCGGCCCGCCGACGGGTCCTGCGGGGCCTCCGGGCGCACGGACGGCGCGCGGGGGCACGCGGGGGTGGCGGGCCGGAGGGGTCATCATGGAGGCCGACGGTAGAGAGCCGACGGAGCCGACCGATAGGAGCAGCAGTGGCAACCGGAACCATCCGCTACTGGGCGGCGGCGAAGGCCGCCGCCGAGACGGCGGAGGAGCCGTACTCGGCGCACACCCTGGCCGAGGCGCTCGACGCGGTGCGGGACCGCCATCCGGGGGAACTGACCCGGGTCCTGCAGCGCTGCTCCTTCCTCGTGAACGACGAGCCCGTGGGCAAGCGCCCGCACGATGCCGTCCTGCTCACGGAGGGGGGCACCGTCGAGGTGCTCCCGCCGTTCGCGGGCGGGTGAGCGGAAACCGATGAGCACTCCCGACGAACAACAACAGCAGCAGCGGCAGCAGCAGGCCGCCGCGCAGGACCCGTACGCGACGCAGACCTGGCAGGCCGACACCTGGGAGACCGGCTACCAGCCGGTGCAGCCGCCGCTCGGCTCGGTGCCCGGGCAGCCGGCCGCCCCCGCCCCCGCCCCGCAGGGGCAGTGGGGGCAGACCGGGGGCGGCGGTGCGCCGTGGCCGGACGCCTCCGGGCCCGGCGGGGCCGCCGCCGAGACGGCGTACCTGCCGCCGGTGCCGCCCCAGCAGCAGCCCGCGGCGCCCGAGGGGTGGTTCCGCGACGAGCAGCCGCAGGCCCCGGCGCAGGGCGCCTGGTCCGCCGACGCCGCGCAGACGGCGTACCTGCCGCCGGTCCCGTCCCAGCAGCAGCCGCAGCATCAGCCGCAGCAGCCCGCCGTGCCCGACGGCTGGTTCCGTGACGAGCCCGCGCAGCCGCGGCAGCCGCAGGCCCCGGCCACGCCCTGGTCGGACGGCCCGGCCGCCGCGGCCGCCGAGACGGCGTACCTGCCGCCGGTGCGGGAGGACGCGGGCGCCGCCGAGCAGACCGCGTACCTGCCGCCGGTACGGCACGAGGCTCCGGCGCAGGGTGCCTGGCCCGCCGACGCCGCCGCGCAGACGGCGTACCTGCCGCCGGTGCGGGAGGACGCGGGCGCCGCCGAGCAGACCGCCTACCTGCCGCCGGTACGGCACGAGGCCCCCGCGCAGGGTGCCTGGCCCGCCGACGCCGCCGCGCAGACGGCGTACCTGCCCCCGGTGGCGGCGGAGCCGGAGCCCGCGCGGCAGCCGCAGCCGCTCCCGCAGCAGGCCGGGCCGGCCGCCGAGTACTCGCCGCCGACCCTCGGCGGCAACACCCTGCGCGCCGTCGACCCCGCCCAGGCCCGCGCCGAGGGCCGGTCGCCGATCATCGACCCCGGTCCGCAGTCGGCCATACTCACCGCCGTGCTCGGGCTGCTCATGGCCGGTGCGGCGGCGCTCGGCCAGTACGCCCTGCTGGTCCCGCTCATCGCCCTCCAGGGGCTCACCGCGGCCGGCTGGTTCCGCCTCAACGGCATGTGGCCGGCCCGCCAGGGCATCGTCCTCGCGTTCGCCGGCGCCCTCGTCGCCGACGGGGCGGTGCTCGCGGTGGACCGTACGTACGGCCCCGGCGCGATCATCGGCACCCTCGGGGCCTGGGTGCTGCTCACGCTCGTCCTCCAGCTGCGCAGCCACGCGGACCCGGACGAGCGGATGTACGGGCTGATGGCGTCGGTGGCGTCCGCCGCGCTGGCCATCGTGTGCGCCGGCTTCCTGGCGGCGGACTGGCAGCCGGTGGCCACCGGCGCCGCCGCCGTCGCGGTCGCCGTGTTCGCGCGGGCCCTGCCGCTGCCCACCCCGGCCTCCGTCGGCGTCTCGCTGGCGGCCGCGGCCGGTGCGGGCGTCGCGGTCGGCGGGCTGACCGGGCTCGGTGCGGGCGGGGCGCTGGTCGGCCTCGCCGCCGGTGTGTGCGCGCTGATCGGGCTGCGCGTGGCGGCGTACGACTACCCGTCGAAGTTCGTCCACATGACGGCCGGTGTCGCGCTGCCGCTGGCCGCCGCGGCGCCCGCCGTCTACCTGATGGGCCGGGTGGTGGGCTAGCCCGCCGCTGCCCGGGCAGGAGCGCCGCTGACCTCGTCCTCACGGCCGGTCATGGTCCACTAGAACGACGTACCGACTAGTAGGGGGAGGGGCACGTGCGTTTCATACGTGTCGTGGTGATCATCGGCGTGGTGCTGGGGGCGCTGTTCGTGGGCGTCGACCGCTGGGCGGTCGGCTACGCCGAGAACCGGCTGGCCGACCGCGTGCAGTCCCGCCAGGGCCTCGCGGGCAGCGCGGAGGTGGAGATCCACGGCTTCCCCTTCCTGACCCAGGCGCTCAGCCACGACCTGGAGCAGGTCGACCTGAAGCTGACCGGCGTCGACGCCACCGCCGACGGCCGCAAGACGCGGCTCTCGCAGCTCGACGCCTCGTTCCACGAGGTGAAGCTGAACGGCGACTACAGCGGCGGCACTGCCAGGCGCGCCGAGGGCACCGCGCTGATCTCGTACGAGGACCTCACCAAGGCCTCGCAGAACGGCGTTGTCCTGACGTACGGCGGGGCGCCGAACAAGGTGAAGGTCACCGCGACGGTGGAGTTCCTCGGCAGGTCGGTCACCCGCAGCGTGATCTCGACGGTCGCCCTCGTGGACTCGGGCAGCGGCAAGGTCGTCCGGGTGCGCGCGGACTCCGTGCCGGGCGAGGGCATCCCGGGGATCGAGAGCGCGGTGCGCAAGCGGACCGACTTCGACCGCCGGATCGACGACGGGCTGCCGGCCGGGCTCAAGCTGTCCGCGCTGACCTCGGACGAGTCGGGTGTCCACCTCACACTGAGCGGGACGGACGTGTCGCTGGCCGGATCGTGAGACGGCGCGGTCCGATCCGCAGGAGGACGGGCCGCACGAAGAGCCCCGGAGGGCCGCGAGGCGGGCCTCCGGGGCTTTCTCATCCCGCCAAATGGACGATCCTGTCTCGGTATATGACACACCGGTGACAGGGCGGCCGGTTCGTCCCTACGATCCATGGCTATGAAGCATCAGCAGGCGGACCTCACGAAGCGGCGGGCAGTAGACCTGTGTCGCGTCGCCGCCATGCTCTGTCGCTCCATGTGAGGTGTGAGCCTTCCGCTCCACCGGCCGGACCGACGGCCCTTCATTCCGCGTGACCGCACCGCACGGCACTGGCCTCCCGTCCTCCTGACGCCTCCCCGCGCAGGGCCCGGTGGCCCCACCCGCACCCGGCACGCACCAGCACGGCCCGCTTCGCAGAAGCCCAGCACAGCCCCGCCGCAACTGCCCCGGAGGAGAACACCATGAGCCGCAGCGACGTCCTCGTAGACGCCGACTGGGTCGAGGCCCACCTGAACGACGCCAACGTCGTGATCGTCGAGGTGGACGAGGACACGTCCGCGTACGACAAGAACCACATCACCAACGCCGTCCGGATCGACTGGAAGCAGGACCTCCAGGACCCGGTCCGCCGTGACTTCGTCGACCAGGAGGGCTTCGAGAAGCTCCTCTCCGCCAAGGGCATCTCCAACGACGACACCGTCGTCCTCTACGGCGGCAACAACAACTGGTTCGCGTCCTACGCCTACTGGTACTTCAAGCTCTACGGCCACCAGGACGTCCGCCTCCTCGACGGCGGCCGCAAGAAGTGGGAGCTCGACTCCCGCGACCTGGTCGACGGCAAGGACGTCCCGAACCGCCCGGCCACCCAGTACAAGGCCAAGCCGCAGGACACCTCGATCCGCGCCTTCCGCGACGACGTCGTCGCCGCGATCGGCGCCCAGAACCTGGTCGACGTCCGCTCGCCCGACGAGTTCTCCGGCAAGCTGCTCGCCCCGGCGCACCTCCCGCAGGAGCAGTCGCAGCGCCCCGGCCACGTGCCGAGCGCCCGCAACATCCCGTGGTCGAAGAACGCCAACGACGACGGCACCTTCAAGTCCGACGAGGAGCTGACCGCCCTCTACCAGGCCGAGCAGGTCGACCTGGCGAAGGACACCATCGCCTACTGCCGCATCGGCGAGCGCTCCGCGCTCACGTGGTTCGTGCTGCACGAGCTCCTCGGCCAGGAGAACGTCAAGAACTACGACGGCTCCTGGACCGAGTACGGCTCGCTCGTCGGCGTGCCGATCGAGCTCGGCCCCAACAAGTAACCCCGGCCGGGCACGCGACGCCCGCCCCGTAGGCAGCAGAACCTCTCTAGGACAGGACAGAGAACATGTGTGGAGCACAGATCGGCGGGCCCGACCTCGCGACGCTCAAGCCCGGTGAGACCGCGATCCAGGGCCAGGTGACCAAGGACGGCGAGCCCGTCAGCGGCTACGTCCGCCTGCTGGACTCGACCGGCGAGTTCACCGCCGAGGTCCCGACCTCCGCGACCGGCCAGTTCCGCTTCTACGCGGCCACCGGCTCCTGGACGCTGCGGGCGCTCGTCCCGGGTGCCCAGGCCGACCGCGCCGTCGTGGTCGCCGAGGCCGGCGGCGTGACGGACGTCGCCATCGCGGTCTGATCGCCTGACCGACAGCGAACCGGCCGGAGGGCCGCACCCCAGGGGGTTGGACGCCACTGGAACGGGGTGCGGCCCTTCGCGCCGTCCGCCCGCGGCCCTACGCTGGTGCTATGTACGCGCGGCGCCGGCGGGCCTATTTCCTGCTGATGGGCGGATGCCTGTTCCTCTTCGTCTCCGCCTGGTCCTTCGTGCGCCTGTTCTCGGTCGAGGCCGCGGTCGCGCTGTGCGTGGTCGCCATGGTCATCCCGCCCGTCGCCGCGATGATCGCCAACCGCCGGGGCCCGGACGACCGCTGGTGGGACGACCCCTCCGGCGATCCGAAGTCGGACGAATGGTGGGACGAACTGGACGGGAAGCGGCGCCGCCCGGAGGACTGAATCCCGCCTATATAAAAGCGTAATAAAGATGCGTACAACGGCTCCCCGGCCCAGGGTGTCTTGGATGTGCGCGGGCGAACGCTCCCGCGGCTCCAGTTCCGTGGGGGGACCCCAATCTTGGAAGACGAACACCGGGAATCGGATTCTCCGGAATTCCCGTCGGCTGCTCCGGCAATTCCGGACGCTGCCCCTCCGGCCCGTGGCCCGCGCCGCGCCGGCCGTACGACGCTCCTGATCGCCGCCGCCCTGGCCCTCGGCGCCCTCGCCGGCACGGTCACCGGCTACGCGGTCCAGTACCACCGCGAACCGACCGCCCTGCCTCCGCTGGCGCAGCAGAAGCCGGTCACGCCCAAGGCGCTGGCGCCGGACGACGCGACGACGGCCAAGTCGGTCAACGCCAACCGCTGGCACAAGACCGACGGCGACCTGGTCGAGCTCCTGCTGCCGGCGCCGGACGGGGCCAAGGCCGAGGGCGCCGGCTACGAGTCCCTCGACGTCTTCGCCGCGGACTACTTCCGGGGGCCCGGCGAAGCGCTCGCCGACCTCGCCGAATCCCAGATCCGGCGTGTCGCCTCCACCGCGTGGACCGACGGCCGCGTGCGCGTCGAGATCCGGCTGCTGCAGTTCCGCGAGCGTGCCGGGGCGGACGACTACCAGAAGGCGCAGTCGGCGTACATGCCCGAGGTGAATTTCGCGGGCAACCGCGGCGTGGACCTTCCCGGCGTCGCCCGCGATCTCGGCCATGTCTGGGTGGGCGTCAAAGCCGACGGGGTCCACGGCGCCCGGGCCATCGCCCGCCGGGGCGACATCGTCATGGACCTCCTCTACTACGAGGACCAGGGCCGGATCGCGGAGAGCGACGTCATCGACGTGGCCAAGAAGCAGCTGGAGCGACTGTGACCGAGCCGCTGAACGACACCACCACGGGCGACGTCTCCGCCGCCGCGCCCGCCGTTCCCGTCACGCCCGCTGTGCCCGCCGCCCCGCGGCGCCACAGGACCAGGGCCTACGTCACCGCAGGCATGGCCGTCGCCCTCCTCGCGGCCGGCGGGATCGGGGCCGCTTGGGCACTCGACGGCGCCGACCGGACCGCAGCCACCCGCTACTGGAGCACCGAGGGCGTCAGCCCCCGCGGCCCCGAGGTCCCCGCGGCCGTGCCGCCCAACGGCCTGACGGCCAGGCTGCTGCCCGTACCGGGCAGCCACACTCCCGGCCCGGACCTCGGCAAGGACGGCAACGACTTCTTCGTCACCGGCGACAACGCGGTCCAGGACTTCAAGGACGCCCGCAGGGGCCTATCCGACACGCAGCGCAAGAAGCGGGACGAAGCGCTCGCAGAGCTCAAGCTCAAGGGCCGGGCCGGCCGCAGCTACACCGGCCCCACCAGCCGCTCGGTGGTGGAGATCCGCCTCATGCAGGCCGACCCGCGTTTCCTGGGAAAGACCTCCGAGGTCTCCAGGAAGCTCATGGACGCCGTCTCCGAGGGCCGCGAGACCCCGAAGGTGGAGGGGTTCCCCGACGCGAGGTGTGCCGTGGTCACTCTCGGCGACGAGGAGCGGGAGGGGAAGATCGACTCGATGGAGTGCGTGGCGGTCGAAGGCGACGTCCTGGTCAGCTTCCGCTCCTACGGCCCCCAGCCCTTCTCGACCCGCGACGCCGTCACGTTCTTCCAGAACCAGCTGAAGCACCTGAAGTCCCCCGGGGAGTCCGTGTGACCGAGCAGACCACCGCCGTCCCGGAAACCACCGGAGCACCCGCCGTGACCCCCGCGCCGCCCGCCCCGAAGGGCCGGCGAGGGCTCCGCGCCCTCCTGCGCTGGACCGCCGCGGTCCTCGCCTTCGCCGCCGCCGGCACCGGAGCGGCGTACGGGATCACCCGGGCGGAACGCTCCGACCTGCCGGGCCTGTCCACCCGGGACGACGGCCGCTGGACCTACCCGGCCGTCGCCAAGCCCACCCTGGCCCCCGGGGCGGCACAGCCCTTCGCCCCGGACAACAAGGACGGCATCCACTACGCCGCCCTCACCCAGCTCCTGCTCCCGGCACCCGAGGGCTCCGCCCCCGACACCGGGCTGAAGCTCGAGAAGGACCAGGCGGTGACCGTCGACACCTTCCTCGAGGAGTACGAGCCCACGGTACGCGCCAAGATGAAGCAGGGCTTCACCGACGACGGCCTCCGCCAGATCGCCGCCCGCGGCTGGACCATGCCCGACGGCACCCGCACCCGCGTCTACCTGCTGCGCTTCCACTCCTCCGGCTTCGTCGACGCCTTCGAGGGATGCGGCATCAACATGAACCTCAACGGGATCAACCGCATCGAGGGCGACAGCGACTGGAGCAAGGCCAAGAACGAGCAGGACCCGCCCGACCTCGCGGACGTCTCCCTCTTCACCGAAGCGGCACCGGTCGGGGACGAGGACCTGAAGGCCGGCTGCGTCAAGGGCGGCGACATCCAGGCCGTCGTCCTCCAGACCCGGCGGGGGAAGGTGGCCGCCGTCCCCTTCCACCAGACGGTGATCCTCCAGGACCAGCTGCTCCACTGACCGGTACGGCCCACCTCGCAGCGTGCGCCGGTCCCCGGGCCAGTAGGCTTGGGGACCGGCCCCGTACACCGCACCGAAACCTCCGAGGAGCACCCCGTGCTTGAGGCAGTCTTCACCTCCCTGCTGGTCCTGGTCTGCGTCGGCGTCCTCGCCTTCACCGGCCTGGCCGTCAAGAAGCTGTACCAGGGTCAGCGCTGAGCATCCGCCCAGCCGACCGCACCGGAACCCCTCCCACAGATCGCCTGAGCAGCCAACCATGATCCAGATCCCGTCCGACCTGAACCCGGGCCTCGTCCCCCTCGCCTTCCTCCTCGGCACCTGGGAAGGCGCCGGCGTCTTCGACTTCCCCGGCGAGGAGAAGTGCAACTTCGGCCAGGAAGTCGTCTTCAGCCACGACGGCCGGGACTTCCTGGAGTACACCTCCCGCACCTGGGTGCTCGACGCCGAGGGCGCCAAGGTGCGCCCGCTGGAGTCCGAGTCGGGCTACTGGCGCATCGACAAGGACCGCAAGGTCGAGATCGTCATGGTGCGCGACCAGGGCGTCGTCGAGGTCTGGTACGGCGAGCTCGCCGACCAGAAGCCGCAGATCGACCTGGTCACCGACGCGGTGGCCCGTACCGCCGCGTCCGGCCCGTACAGCGGCGGCAAGCGGCTCTACGGCTACGTGAAGAGCGACCTCATGTGGGTCGGCGAGAAGGCCACCCCGGACGTCGAACTGCGCCCGTACATGTCGGCCCAGCTCAAGAAGGTCGTCACCCCGGAGGAGATCGCCGACATGGCGCGCAACCTCCCGGAGCTGCCGGAAGACGGCATCGCGTTCTTCCGCTGAGCACGCCGCAGTCCTGCGGACTGACGAAGGGGACCGCCCGCGGTCCCCTTCGCGCGCTTACACTGGCCGGGTGGTGACCACCGACTGGAAGAGCGATCTGCGGCAGCGCGGCTACCGGCTGACACCGCAGCGCCAGCTCGTGCTCGAAGCGGTCGACGCCCTGGAGCACGCCAGCCCCGACGAGATCCTCGTGGAGGTCCGCAAGACGGCGTCCGGGGTGAACATCTCCACGGTGTACCGGACCCTGGAGCTCCTGGAGGAGCTCGGACTGGTCTCCCACGCCCATCTCGGGCACGGAGCCCCCACCTACCACCTCGCCGACCGGCACCACCACATCCACCTCGTCTGCCGCACGTGCACCGGCGTCATCGAGGCGGACGTGGAGATCGCCGACGAGTTCACGGCGAAGCTGCGCGCCACCTTCGGGTTCGAGACCGACATGAAGCACTTCGCGATCTTCGGACTGTGCAAGACGTGCGCGGCGGCCGAGCGCCGGGCCGGCTCCTCCTAGCGGGGTCGTAGGCTGGTGCCATGACCAGCAGCCCCTTGCTCCATCTCCCCGGCGCCGTAGAGGCCGAAGGCCGTGACGAGGGCGTTGCCGCCCACTACGGAGAGCTCTACGGCGAACAGCGCGCCCTGGCCGACGGCCGCGGCTTCGTGGACCTCTCCCACCGCGGGGTCGTCACCGTCACCGGCGCGGACCGGCTGAGCTGGCTGCACCTGCTGCTCACCCAGCACGTCAGCGACCTCCCGGCCGGGCAGGCCACCGAGGCGCTGATCCTCTCCGCGAACGGGCACATCGAGCACGCCCTCTACCTCGTGGACGACGGCGAGACGGTGTGGGCGCACGTCGAGCCCGGGACCCAGGAGGCGCTCCTCGGCTACCTGGAGTCGATGAAGTTCTTCTACCGCGTCGAAGTCGCCGACCGCACCGCCGACTTCGCGGTCGTCCACCTGCCGGCCGGCTCGATCGCCGAGGTCGCCAAGGAGCACGTGGTCCGCGAGACCGGGCACGGCCGGGACGTCTTCCTGCCCCGCGCCGAGCTGGAGGCCTTCGCCGCTGCCCACGGCCCCGCCGCCGGGCTCCTCGCCTACGAGGCGCTGCGCGTCGAGGCCCACCGGCCGCGCGTCGGTCTGGAGACCGACCACCGGACCATCCCGCACGAGCTGGGCTGGATCGGCACCGCGGTGCACCTGCAGAAGGGCTGCTACCGGGGCCAGGAGACGGTGGCCCGCGTCCACAACCTGGGGAAGCCCCCGCGCCGCCTGGTCTTCCTGCACCTGGACGGCTCCGAGGTGCTGCTCCCCGCGCACGGCACGCCCGTACGGCTCGCCGCGGACGGGGAGGACGGCCGCCAGCTCGGCTTCGTCACCACCGCCGTGCGCCACCACGAGCTCGGCCCGATCGCACTCGCCCTGGTCAAGCGGAACGTTCCCGTCGACGCCCCGCTGCTGGCCGGGGGGACGGCCGCCGCCCAGGAGGTCGTCGTAGCGCCGTAACGGCCGTACGGAACGACGCGGCCGCGCGCCTCAGACGTCGATGACGAGGGTGAACGGGCCGTGGTTCGTCAGCGAGACCCGCATGTCCGCGCCGAACCGGCCCGTCGCCACCGTCGCGCCCAGCGCCCGCAGCTGCGCCACGACCTCGTCGACCAGCGGCTCGGCCACCGGGCCGGGCGCGGCCGCGTTCCACGTGGGGCGACGGCCCTTGCGCGCGTCGCCGTACAGCGTGAACTGGGAGATCACCAGCAGCGGCGCGTCGACGTCGCTGCAGGACTTCTCCGCCTCCAGGATCCGCACGGACCACAGCTTGCGCGCCAGCAGCGCCGCCTTCTCCGGGGTGTCGTCGTGGGTCACCCCCACCAGCACGCACAGCCCCTCGCCGACGATCTCGCCGACCGTCTCACCGGCCACGACGACGCTCGCGCCGTCCACCCTCTGCACCACTGCTCGCATACCACCTGTGTACCAGCCCTGCACCCGTCCGGGGCCGATCGGGTGGTCCGGGACTGCGTGCACACCACGGAGAGTGGCACCATGCACGCAGGCGGTGCCCCCAGCACCGGTCGAGGGGACGGATACGAACGCATGAACACCTCTGGTACCTCCGCACCTGCACCCGCGTCACCCGCGTCACACGCGTCACCCGGGTCGGACGCTCCGGCCGCGACCACGGCCGCGGGATGGCCGCCCGCGCAGCGCACCGGCGAGCCGGCGGGGACGGCCAACCCCGCCACCGCCCTCGGCCTGCCCGAGCTGCGCGCGCTGCGGCGCGACGCGCAGCGCGACGAGGCCGACCTGAGCTACGTACGCAGACTCCTGCAGGGCCGCATCGACATCCTGCGCGCCGAGCTCGCCCGCCGTACGGACCCCGAGGCGCCGGTGGTGGACCGGCTCTCGGAGATCCTCGCCGACGCCCCGTCCAGCCGCAGCGCCTCCGCCCGGCACGTCACGCTCGGCACCCCGCACAACGAGGAGTTCCGGCTGCTGGCGGCGGAGATGCTGTCCGACGTGGAGCTGTCCGACCTGGAGGCGCGCACGGACGGCGAGCTGCACGCCGCGATGGGCCGGCTGGTCGGCTTCGAGCAGCAGGTCTCGCGGCGCCGCCAGCAGCTCCAGCGGATGGCCGACGACTCCAGTGCGGAGATCACCCGCCGTTACCGGGAGGGCGAGGCGCAGGTGGACGACCTGCTGGCGTAGCCGGCGGCGAAAATCGGGCGACCGGGGCCGGGCACGGCGGTTAGCGTGGCCGGTCATGAGCGCTGACGTGCGGCCGATCGCCGCATCCGAACTCCCCGCCTGGCTCACCACCCTGAACACGGGCTTCCTCACTCCGGGCACCCCGACGGAATCCGACGTGGCCCAGCGCGCCGCGCACAGCGATCTCGCGCGCATACGGGGGGCCTTCGACAAGGCCACCGGGCAGTGCGTCGCCACCTTCCGCTCCTTCGCCCAGGAACTGACCGTGCCCGGCGGCGCCGTCGTCGGGTGCAGCGCGGTCTCCAACGTGACCGTGCTGCCCACCCACCGCCGACAGGGCCTGCTGACGCGGATGATGGAGGCCGAACTGGCCGCCGCCCACGCCCGCGGTGACGTCCTGTCCACCCTGATCGCCGCCGAGTACCCGATCTACGGGCGCTACGGCTACGGGCCCGCGACCGTGCACGCCGAGTGGGAGGTCGACGTCGCCCGCACCGGCATCGACCGCAGCCGGCCCGCGCCCGTCGACGGCGGCCGCATCGACCTGGTGGACGCGGCCGAGGTCCGGCGCGTGGGGCCCGCCCTGCACGAGCGGCTGCGCGCCTGGCGGCACGGCGTCATCGACCGCGACGCGCGCTGGTGGCGGCTGGAGACCGGTGAGGAGGAGATGTCGCACCGCCCGTACAAGGAGCGGATGTACGCCGTGTACCGGGACGCCGGCGGTGAGGTGGCCGGGCTGGTCTCCTACCGGGCCGACGACCACTGGACGGACTCCAAGACCCCGCTGAACACCGTGCAGGTCCGGGACCTCCTCGCCGTCACCCCGCAGGCCGAGCGGGCGCTGTGGCACTTCCTGTGCTCCATCGACTGGGTGCTGAAGGTCCGCACCGGCAACCGGCCCCCCGACGACCTGCTGCCGGAACTGCTGCCCGACGCGCGCGCGGCCCGGCCGGTGTCGGCCGCCGACTTCCTGTGGGTGCGCGTGCTGGACGCCGAACGGGCGCTGGCCGCGCGGACGTACGCCGTGCCCGGGGTGCTCGTCCTGGACGTCGACGACCCGTCCGGCCCGGCGGGCGGCCGCTACCGGCTGGACGCGGGCGCCGGCACGTGTTCCCGTACGCAGGAGCCGGCCGACCTGCGGCTGGACGTGTCCGCGCTGGGCTCCCTGTACCTGGGCGACGCCTCAGCGGTCCGGCTGGGCGCCCTGGGCCGGGTGACGGAACACCGGCCGGGGGCCCTCGCACTGGCCGACGCGGTGTTCCGTACCGCGCGCCGGCCGTGGTGCCCGGACGTCTTCTGAGGGCTGGAAACAAGAGGAATGAGTGACGTGACGACGATCGTGGAACGGCTGCGCGCCGCGGGCTGCGTCTTCGCCGAGGAAGAGGCGGACCTGCTGACGGCGGCCGCCGCCGACGACGGGCAGTTGGAGGGCATGGTCGCCCGCCGGGTGGACGGTGAACCGCTGGAGCACGTCGTGGGCTGGGCCGAGTTCGGCGGGCTGCGCGTGGAGGTCGGTGCGGGGGCCTTCGTACCGCGCAGGCGCACCGAGTTCCTGGTGCAGGAGGCGGTGGGGCTGGCCCGGCCCGGCGCGGTCGTGCTCGACCTGTGCTGCGGGGTCGGCGCCCTCGGAGCGGCGGTGGCGGCCCAGGTCCCGGGCGGGGTCGAGCTGCACGTGGCCGACATCGACCCGGGGCCGCTGGAGTACGCGCGGCGCAACGTGGCCCCGTACGGCGGCTCCGTGTGGGAGGGCGACCTGTACGCGGCGCTGCCCGCGGAGCTGCGGGGGCGGGTGGACGTGCTGGTGGTCAACGCCCCGTACGTGCCGACGGGGGAGATCGGGCTCATGCCGTCCGAGGCCCGCGACCACGAGCCGCTGGTCTCCCTCGACGGGGGTGCGGACGGCCTGGACGTCCACCGGCGGGTCGCGGCGGACGCCCTGCGGTGGCTCGCGCCGGGCGGGCACCTGCTGATCGAGACCAGCGCCCGGCAGGCGCCGCTGACGGCGTCCGCGCTGACCGGGGGCGGTCTCGTGGTGCGGGCGGTGACCTCCGAGGAGCTGTATGCGACCGTGGTCATCGGCCGGGCGCCGGCGCCGGCTTCCTGAGGGGAAGGGGACACCAGGGGTGGACGAGGACGACAGGGCTTCACTGACCGAGCGCTTCGAGGAGCACCGCAGCCACCTGCGGGCGGTCTCCTACCGGATGCTCGGCTCGCTCGCCGAGGCCGACGACGCCGTCCAGGAGACCTGGCTGCGGCTGAACCGGACGGATGCGGACGAGATCGAGAACCTCGGCGGCTGGCTGACGACGGTGGTGTCCCGGATCTGCCTCAACCTGCTGCGCTCGCGCGAGCAGCGGCGCGAGGACCCGGTGGAGCGGCTGGAGACGCGGGTCCCCGACCCCCTCGTCAGCCCGGAGCGGCGGATCGACCCCGAGCAGGAGGTGCTGCTCGCCGACTCGGTGGGGCTGGCGCTGATGGTGGTGATGGAGTCGCTGGCTCCGGCGGAGCGGCTGGCGTTCGTCCTGCATGACATGTTCGCGGTGCCGTTCGACGAGATAGCCCCGCTGATCGAGAAGTCGGCCGCCGCGACGCGGCAGCTCGCCAGCCGGGCCCGCCGCAGGGTGCAGGGGCAGGCCCCCGCTCCCGACGCGGACCTGGCCCGCCAGCGGGAGGCGGTGGACGCCTTCTTCGCCGCCGCGCGCGACGGGCGGTTCGAGGCACTGGTCGCGGTGCTCGACCCGGACGTGGTGCTGCGCTCCGACGGGGGCGCGGGCGGGGCGCTCAGCGTGGTCCTGCACGGTGCGCGGACGGTGGCGGGCCAGGCGGTCACGTACAGCGTGCTCACCCCGTACGTGCGGCCGGCGCTGATCAACGGTGCGGCCGGTGTGGTCGTGGTCCGCAAGGGCCGGGCGGTGTCGGTGATGGCCTTCACCGTGGTCGGCGGCAGGATCGTCGCGATCGACGTGTTGTCCGACCCGGAGCGGCTGAAGCTGCTGGACGTGACGGCCCTGGAGGTCTGAGGCCGGAGGCCGGGGCCGCCGCCCCGCCCCGGTCAGACGACCAGGACGAGGGCGGCGGCCATCGGGGCGGCGTAGACCACCGGGAAGACGACGTGGGCGTAGTCCCGGGCCCGCAGGGTGACGATCACGGCGCCGATGAAGTAGAGCACCAGGCCGATGCCGGCGGCGATCCCGATGGCCGGGACGGCGAACCCGGCGAGGAGGCCGACCGCGCCGGCGACCTTGGCGGTGGCGAGCAGGTTCCACCAGCTGCGGGGGACCCCGTACTGGACGAGGGGCTCGACGGTGTACTTGGCGCGGGCGAAGAGCGAGGCGCCGGAGTACCCGGCCATGAGGGCGGCGACCAGGGTGACGACGGTGGCGGTGGTGGACATCGGGGGCTCCTTCGGGGGATCTCGTTTGCTCCGGCACCCCTATGACCCGCCGCCCCGCACGGATGTGACAGCCCGCCGGAATTATTTTCCGCGGGAGTGCGCGGTGCCCGCCGGCACCGCCGTGCGGCCGAGGAGTTCGGCGACGCGGACGAAGCCGTCCCCGCCGTGGCCGTGGGCGATCGCCCGGCGGGCCAGGCCCTCGGTCGCGCGCATCAGGCCGGCGTCGATGCCGTGTTCCTCGGAGGTGTGGATGATGTGGGCGATGGACGAGGCCGCCGACGTCAGCGGGTTGAGCTCGCCGGAGTAGCTGCCGCTGTCCACGTCCCCCGCGAACTCCGCGAAGAGCGGCGGCAGGATCGCGCCGATCCCCTGCGCGTACGGGGCCAGTTCCCCGGCGCTGACGCCCTCGGCCTTCGCCACCGCCAGGGCGTGGGCGTAACCCGCCATCGCGGTCCAGAAGATGTCGAGCAGTGCGATGTCGTACGCCGCCGCCCGGCCGATGTCCTCGCCGAGGTGGGTGTGGGTGCCGCCCAGGGCGTCCAGCACGGGCTGGTGCTCGCGGTAGAGGTCCTGCGGGCCGCTGTGGATGAACACCGCGTCCGCTGTTCCGATGGTCGTGGCCGGCGTCATGATCGCACCGTCGAGGTAGCGGATGCCGTGCTCGGCCGCCCACGCGCTGCTCTCCCGGGCCCGGCCCGGGGTGTCGGCGGTCAGGTTGACGACTGTGCGGCCCTTGAGGGCGGTGGTGACGGCCTCGGGCCGCAGGACGGCGTCCGCGGCCTCGTAGTTGACCACGCAGACCACGGTCAGCGGGCTCGCGGCGACGGCCTCGGCGGCGGACGGCGCCCCGGTCGCGCCCCGGGCGACCAGCTCCCCGTCCCGGCCGGGGGTGCGGTTCCAGACGGTGGTGCGCACGCCGGCGTCGAGGAAGGCGCCCGCCAGGGCCCGGCCCATCGGGCCGAGGCCGAGGACGGTGACGGCGGGCTGTCCGGGGTTCGAAGACATGGCTCAACTCCTGTGAAAACATGCATGATCGGCATGGACGTGGTGTGGAGAGGGGACGAGAGGATGACGCGCAGCCGGGCCCTGGACCCGAACGTCTGCGGGGTCACCGCCGCGATCGCGGTGATCGACGGCAAGTGGAAGACGACCCTGCTCTGGCTGCTGGAATCCGGTCCGCAGCGGCCGGGTGAGCTGCGGCGTCGGACCCCGGGCCTGAGCGAGAAGGTGCTGACCCAGGCACTCCGCGAGATGGAGGCCGACGGGCTCGTACACCGCGAGGTGCACGACGTGCTCCCGCTGAGGACCGAGTACTCCCTCACCGGGTTCGGCCGGGAACTCGCCGAGGCGGTGGCGCCCCTGTCCGACTGGGGGCACCGGCGTCTGGAGAAGCTCGCGCAGGCCCGGCCGGCCTCCTGACCCCTCCTCCCGACCCCCCAAGCTTCACCCGGGCGGGCCGGCCTGCCCAGTACCCACAAAAAGGTGGGTACCGGGCCGTCCGGAAGGGGCGGCCGTCCGGCCGGCCGGCCGTCTAGCCGAGGTGGAGCGGCAGTCGGGCCGCGATTCCTCCCCGGGCGGCGAGGGCGGCCTGTTCGGCCGGGCCGGGGGCGCGGCGGCCGGTGCCGATCAGCAGGGCGTCCTCGTCGGAGAACGACGCGGGGAACGCGCCGCCCGCGATCCGCTCCAGCAGCGCGCGGGAGCGGGCCAGGCCCTCGGCGGGCGGCCGCTCCGCGTGCGGGAGGCGGGCGGTCAGGTCGAGGTGGTGCAGCGTCCACTCCAGGACGTACGCGTCGAGGTAGTCGCCCACGGTCAGCACCTGTTCGCGGGTGCTGACGCGGCCGGCCCGGTCCGCGAGGTCGGCGGCCCGCCCGGCGGCGGAGCCGACGTCCTCCAGGTGGAATGTGAGCAGCCAGGGCTCCTCGTACGCGGCCGCGAGCCGTACGGTCAGCGCGTCGAGCGGGTCCTCGCCGTCCGGGGCGGCGTCGAGGACCTCCCAGTAGCCCGCCGCGTCCCGGGTGGGCGCGGCGTCCACGGGGGTGGCGAGGGTGATCAGGACGTCCTGCGCGTCGATGACCAGGTGGCACACCAGGTCCCGCACGAGCCAGCCGGCACACCCGGACGCCGCCGCGAAGTCCTGGTCCTCGAGCCCGGCCACCGCCGCCCGCAACGCCACCCACGACCGCGAGAAGTCGTCCATTCCGGCAAGTTAGCACCGTTCGTGCGGGGGAAGGAGAGTGCGAGCTGCTGCAAGCAGGCGCTTGCAATAGTTAGCAGTGTCCGGCAGGATCGGAGCATGGCATCGCTCAACGTCGGAAACCTCGGCGAATACCTCCGCGAGCAGCGGCGGCAGGCCCAGCTCTCGCTGCGGCAGCTCGCCGACGCCGCGGGAGTGTCGAATCCGTACCTGAGCCAGATCGAGCGCGGGCTGCGCAAGCCGAGCGCGGACATCCTCCAGCAGCTGGCCAAGGCGCTGCGGATCTCCGCGGAGACGCTGTACGTGCAGGCCGGGATCCTCGACGAGCGGGACCGGGACGAGGTGGAGACGCGGGCCGTCATCCTCTCCGACCCGTCGATCAGCGAGCGGCAGAAGCAGGTGCTGCTCCAGATCTACGACGCGTTCCGCAAGGAGAACGCGCTGGAGGCCGACGAGGCTCCCGGCGGCGAGAACACCGGCGCGGACACCGCGATGCCCCCTACGAACTGACTGTGATCCGGGAGGACCCGCACATGGCCATCGCCGATGACCTGAAGAAGACCCTCACCGACCCCACCCCCCTCTACTTCGCCGCCGGCACGGCCGACCTGGCCGTCCAGCAGGCCAAGAAGGTGCCCGCGCTCATCGAGCAGCTGCGCGCCGAGGCCCCCGCGCGCATCGAGGCCGTGAAGAACACCGACCCGAAGGCCGTGCAGGAGGCCGTCACCGCCAAGGTCACCGAGGTCTTCGGGTCCATCGACCCCAAGAAGCTCGGCGAGACCGCCCAGGACCTCGCGCTGCGGGGTGTCGGCGTGGCCGCCGAGTACGCCGTCCGGGCCAAGGAGACCTACGACAAGGTCGCCGAGCACGGCGAGCAGGCCGTACGGGCCTGGCGCGGCGAGGTGGCCGACGAGATCGTGGACATCGCCGGGGCCGTGGAGCCGGAGCCGGCGCAGGACCCGGCCCCGGCGCAGGACTCGGCCCCGGCGCAGGAGCCTGAGCCGGCTCAGGCCGCCGCCGCGGAGCAGCCCGCCTCGAAGAAGCCCGCCGCGCGCCGCAGCACCGCCAAGAAGGCCGCCGCCACACCCGGCGACGAGAGCTGAACGACCCGGCTGCGGACCGGGCACCCCGCGGGTGCCCGGTTCGTTGACGTGGGGGAGGGCAGCTGCAGCGGTAGCGTGGAGTCGGAGTCACTGGTGCCGGATGCGAGAGGGCGGGCGAGACGATGCTGATGCAGGGGTTCGATAACGGGGTCCTCCCGTTGCTCGGCTACGCCATGCTGGCGCTCGCCGTCGTGGCCTTCGTGCTCGCGCTGCTGGCGCGGGAGGACGCGTACCGGGCCGCCGAGAAGCAGACGAAGACCTTCTGGCTGGTCATCCTCGGGGTGACCGTCCTGGTGGACTTCTTCCTCGGGATGCTCTTCCTGCAGATCGCCGGCCTGGTGGCGACCATCGTGTTCCTCGTCGACGTGCGCCCCGCCCTCAAGCAGGTCTCGGGCGGCGGCCCGCGCCGCGGCGGCAGCAGCAGCGACGGCCCGTACGGCCCCTACAACGGCGGCCGCTGACCCGTTCCGGCCTCGCGGGGCCGCCCCGTCTCGGCCCCTCGGGTGCGCTGGGCTGAGCCCCGTCCGCCGGTCAGGCCGCCGGGGTTCTGCCCGCCGCGCGGGAGAGCAGGACGACGGCCACGTCGTCGGTGAGCTCGCCGCCGTTCAGCCGGCGGGCCTCGGTGACGGACGCCTCCAGCAGCGCCTCGCCGCTCAGCCCGCGCTCCAGGTGCCGGTTGATCATCTCGACCATGCCGTCCTGGCCGAGCCGCTCGCGGCCCTCGCCGATGCGGCCCTCGATCAGGCCGTCGGTGTAGAGCATCAGGCTCCAGCTGCCGCCCAGGTCGACCTGGCGCCGGGGCCAGCGGGCCCGGGGCAGCAGCCCGAGGGCCGGGCCGCTGTCGTCGTACGGCAGCAGCCGCGCCGGCCCGCCCGGCCGGGAGATCAGCGGGGCCGGGTGTCCGGCCAGGCACAGGCCCGCGCGCCGGCCGTCCGGGGAGATGTCCACCGTGCACAGCGTCGCGAAGATCTCCTCGCAGGGGCGCTCCACCTCCAGCACCTCCTGGAGGGTGGCGAGCAGGTCGTCCCCGCACAGGCCGGCCAGGGTCAGGGCGCGCCAGGCGATGCGCAGCTCGACGCCGAGGGCCGCCTCGTCGGGGCCGTGGCCGCACACGTCGCCGATCATGGCGTGGACGGTGCCGTCGGGGGTGCGGACGGTGTCGTAGAAGTCCCCGCCGAGCAGGGCCCGGCTGCGGCCGGGGCGGTAGCGGGCGGCGAAGCGGAGGTCGGAGCCCTCCAGGAGGGGCGTGGGGAGCAGACCGCGTTCGAGGCGGGCGTTCTCCTGGGCGCGCAGTTTCGATTCTGCAAGCTTGTACTGGGCGATGTCCGCCCGCTTTCTCTCCACGGCGTAGCGGATGGCGCGGCTCAGCAGCCGGCCGTCGAGCTCGTCGCGGTAGAGGAAGTCCTGGGCGCCCACGCGTACGGCTTCGGCGGCGCGGT
This sequence comes from Streptomyces sp. NPDC048352, assembly GCF_040651895.1. Classification (NCBI taxonomy): domain Bacteria; kingdom Bacillati; phylum Actinomycetota; class Actinomycetes; order Kitasatosporales; family Streptomycetaceae; genus Streptomyces; species Streptomyces sp. NPDC048352. The sequence goes on along the minus strand of NZ_JBEZKZ010000024.1, from coordinate 66,519 downwards.
CGGCGTCGGCCTCGCCGGTCAGGACGAGGACGGCGTGGCGGGGGGCGATGCGCAGCACCTCGCGCAGGGCCCCGAGGCCGTCCTCGCCGGGGCCGGGCCCGGGCAGGTCCAGGTCGAGCAGTACGCAGTGCACGTCGGGGGTGAGCAGCCGGGTGGCCTCGGTGAGGTTGCGGGCGCTGCGGATCCTGATGCGGTGGCCGTCGGCGTCGAGGATCTCGGGGACGGTGAGGCCGCCGGCGGGGTCGTCTTCGACCACCAGCAGCGTCAGCGACGCCTGGGGGGCGGGGCCGCTGTCCGGGGCGGGGATGTCCCTCTGCCGCGGTACGGGTACAGGCATCGTCTCCGGTTCCTTGCCTCCCCCCGAGGGTGCGCTCATGCGGCAGACCCTAGCGGGCGGGTACCGGCGAACGGAATGGCGGCCGTGGGAGGGCCGCCGTCATATGCCCCTATCGCGGGGAAAAACCGCGCCGCGGGGATGACCAACGTCACGGCGCGCCCCTTCCGCATCCCGCCCACCGAGATACCCCTGGAGCGCCGCTGCGATCACCGCTGCGCCGCGCTCGGGCCGTGTCCCGGCGGTGCTCGGCTCGGCCGGGCCTGGTGGTGGGGCCGGGGCGTCGGCGGGGTGTGCCGCTGCGCGGAGCTGGTCCCCTACCCGCCCTTCGCCCGTTCCCCGAGCTCCGCCCGGACCCGCGCCTCCAAGGCCGGCGGGGCTGAAACCCCCCGGGCTCCGCCCAGACCCCCGGGCCGCCAGGGCCCCCGGGCTCGCCCCGGACCGCGCCTCCAAGGCCGGCGGGGCTGAATCACCCCGGGCTCGGCCCGGACCCTCGCGGGCTGGAGGGCGCGCAGCGCACTTTCAGCCCCGCCGGCGTTTGAGGCGCGGGCGCGGTAGCGCCGTGCAGTGGGCCGCACGGGCCCGGGGCGCCCAGACCGGCGGCCGGGGCCGGAGCCCCGGGGCTGGCAGGGCCCCGGGGTCGGGTCCCCGCCGGGGTGCCGGGGCGAGGGGCCCCGGGGCCGCCGGGGTACCGGGACCGGCGGCCCGGGGGTCGGGTCACCGCCCGGCCAGGGCTCACGCGTCCGGGCGGACCACCGCCTTGATCGGCATCGAGCCCGCGCCCGCCATCGTCACCGTGCGCCCCGGCCGCGGGGCGTGGACCATCGCGCCGTCACCGACGTACATGCCCACGTGGCTCGCGTCGTCGAAGTAGATGATCAGGTCCCCCGGCCGCATGTCCTTGAGCGGGACCTTCGGCAGCAGCCGCAGCTGCTCCTGCGAGGTGCGCGGGATCCCCCGGCCCGCCGCCAGCCAGGCCTGCGAGGTCAGCCCGGAGCAGTCGAAGGCGTTCGGCCCCGTGGCGCCCCAGACGTACGGCGCGCCGATCTGCGCCGTGGCCCACTGCACGGCCCGCTTGCCCGCGTCCGTGGCCGCGCCCTTGACGTCCTTCATGGCGCCGGCCGACAGCCAGGCCGTCTGCGCCTGGTACTGCGCTTCCTGCTCCAGCTGGAGCAGCCTCGCCTTCTCCTCGGCCTCCAGCTTGTTCTCCAGGGCCTCCGCCGTCTTGATCTTCTCCTCGATCTCCTTCTTGGCGGCTTCCTTCTTGACCCTGTTGTCCTCCATCTTCTGCCACAGCGCGCCCGCTTCCTTGGCGTACCGCTCCAAGTCGGTCTGCGTGCGGTTCAGTTCGGACAGCAGGTCCGTGGTGGCCTTCTCGCCCTGCCGCAACCGGCCCGTCCCGTCCAGGAAGTCGGCCGGACTGTCGCTCAACGCCAGCCGCGCGCCCGGCGGCAGGCCGCCCGAGCGGTACTGGGCGCGGGCGGCGGCGCCGGCCCGGTCCTTCAGGGAGGAGATGCGGTCCTGGCCCGCCACCACCAGGTTGGCGATCTGGACGATCCGCTCGGACTGCGCCTTGGTCTCGCTCTCGGCGAGGTTGTACGCGTCGGTGGCGGTGCCGGCCTGGCGGTAGAGGTCCTCTATCTCCTTGCGGATCTGCTCCAGGGACTTGCCGCCCGGCGCGGGGCGCGCGGGCGCGGCGGGGGCCGAGGGGGCGGGAGGTGCGGACGGCGCCGCGAACGCGGTGCCCGCGAGTCCGGGGGCCGCCAGTATCGCCATGGCGCACAGCAGTGTGAGGGCGGACGCCCCCTGCCGACGCGACGACGCACGCTTAACGGTCCCCATGGCTCCCCCAGGCACCCCGGGTCACATCGATGTCACCGGACATCAGATCTGACTATTCATCAGTAACTTGGCACTGTCTCCGGGATGGTGCCACGACTCGGTGAATTCCAACACCCTCCGGATGCCTCTCCGATCATGACCGGCCACCCCCGACCGTCCCAGCCGACTCAACGGGCCGCCTCCGGCGCCGGTTCCCCGCAGCGCCAGGTTCACCCCGCCGGGCGCAACGCCTCCCAGCGCACCGACAGTTCCCCCTGCCGCCACCGCCCCGGACCGTCCGCCAGCGGCCAGTCGGCGGACAGCGCCCGCGCCGTCCGGATCCAGCGCTGCCGCGCCCCGTACGAGGCGTACGGAGCCGCCGCCGCCCACGCCCGGTCGAAGTCGCGCAGGAACGCGTGCACCGGCTCACCCGGCACGTTCCGGTGGATCAGCGCCTTCGGCAGCCGCTCCGCCAGGTCCGAAGGCCGCTCCAGCGACCCCAGCCGGGTCGCGAAGGTCACCGTGCGCGGCCCCTCCGGCCCCAGCGCCACCCACACGTGCCGCCGGCCGATCTCGTCGCAGGTCCCCTCCACCAGCAGCCCGTCCGGGGCCAGCCGGGCGCAGAGCCGCTGCCACACCTCCGCGACCTGCTCCTCGTCGTACTGGCGCAACACGTTCGCCGCGCGGATCAGCGCCGCGTGCCCCACAGGATCCCCGGCCGTCCCGTCCAGCGGCACCTCGAAGCCGCCGTGCCGGAAGGTGAGCCCCTCCCGCTCGTACGGCTTCGCCCCCGCCACCCGCGCCGGCTCGATCTCGATGCCGACCACCCGGATCCCCGGCGCCGCCTGCCGCAGCCGCGCCAGCAGCTCCACCGCCGTCCACGGCGCGGCCCCGTACCCCAGGTCCACCGCCACCGGCGCGTCCGCCCGCCGCAGCGCGGCCCCGTGCGCGGCGGCGATCCAGCGGTCCATGCGGCGCAGCCGGTTCGGGTTCGTCGTCCCGCGCGTCACGGTGCCGACGGGGCGCCTCGGGGACGGCGGGGTGCTGCGGGAGACCATGCGCCGAGCGTAAGCGGAGGGTACGGCCAGGATAAGAATCCGGAAATCGCGCAGGAACTTCCGGGCCCCCGGAATGCGGCGGGCCGCCCCACGGGTTGCACTCCTTGCAGGGCGCCGACCGCGCTCCCGCAGCCATGCCGCCCCACCGGCGCTGCCGACCCCGCCCACCAGCGCGGGGTCGCAGAGGACCGTCGACCGTCGTCCGAGCGAGAGGAACTGCTCCCTTGAGCCAGTACGTGTCCCGCCTCGGCGGCACCATCAGCGGTCGCATCGCCGCCGCGCGCGGCGCCCGCCCCGACGCGCCCCGCCTGCGCCTGCCCGCCGTCGGCCACCACCGCAAGCCCCGCCGCGTGGCCATGCTCAGCGTGCACACCTCACCGCTGCACCAGCCCGGCACCGGCGACGCCGGCGGCATGAACGTCTACATCGTCGAGCTCGCCAAGCGCCTCGCCGCGATCAACATAGAGGTCGAGGTCTTCACCCGCGCCACCACCGGAGGCCTGCCGCCCGTGGTCGAGCTCGCGCCCGGAGTCCTCGTACGGCACGTGGACGCGGGCCCGTACGAAGGCCTCGCCAAGGAGGAGCTGCCCGCCCAGCTGTGCGCCTTCACCCACGGCGTCATGCAGGCCTGGGCCGGCCACCGCCCCGGCTACTACGACCTCGTCCACTCCCACTACTGGCTCTCCGGCCACGTCGGCTGGCTCGCCGCCGAACGCTGGGGCGTGCCCCTGGTGCACGCCATGCACACCATGGCCAAGGTCAAGAACGCCGCGCTCGCCGAGGGCGACACCCCCGAGCCCGCCGCCCGCGTCATCGGCGAGACCCAGATCGTCGCCGCCGGCGACCGGCTCATCGCCAACACCGCCGAAGAGGCCGAGGAGCTCGTACGGCACTACGAGGCCGACCCCGGCAAGGTGGCCGTCGTCCACCCCGGCGTCAACCTCGACCGCTTCACCACCGGCGACGGCCGCGCCGCCGCCCGCGCCCGCCTCGGCCTGCCGCAGGACGCGGTGATCCCGCTGTTCGCGGGCCGCATCCAGCCGCTTAAGGCCCCAGACATCCTGCTGCGGGCCGTCGCCGAGCTGGTCGACCGCGACCCCTCGCTGCGCAGCCGCCTCTTCGTCCCCGTCGTCGGCGGCCCCAGCGGCAGCGGCCTCGCCAAGCCCGAGGGGCTCCAGAAGCTCGCCGCGAAGCTCGGCATCACCGACCTCGTCCACTTCCACCCGCCGGTGGCCCAGGACCGGCTCGCCGACTGGTTCCGGGCGGCGTCCGTGCTGGTCATGCCGTCCTACAACGAGTCCTTCGGCCTCGTCGCCATCGAAGCCCAGGCGACGGGCACGCCGGTCCTCGCGGCGGAGGTCGGCGGACTGCCGGTCGCCGTCAACGACGGGGTGACGGGGATCCTCGTACCCGGACACGACCCGGTGGACTACGCCCGTGAGCTGCGGCGCTTCGTGGACGACCCCGGTCTCACGGACCGGATGGGCGCCGAGGCCGCGCGGCACGCGCAGTTCTTCGGCTGGGACACCGCCGCCAGCGGGACCGCCGACGTGTACACCGCGGCCATGCATGATCATCGCCGTCGCGTACGCTCCCACCATGGCTGACACCGCCGCTGACACCGCCGCGATCATCGAGTCCACGCTGGCCGGCGCCGAGCTGAGCTGGGAGAGCCCCGAGCCGGGCTCGTACGTCGTCCAGCTCCCCGGCACCCGCAAGCTGAGCACCACCTGCTCCCTGCGGATCGGCCGGCACTCGCTGTCGGTCAACGCCTTCGTCATCCGCCACCCCGACGAGAACGAGGCGGGCGTCCACCGCTGGCTGCTCGAACGCAACCTCAAGCTGTACGGGCTGGCGTACGCGGTCGACCCGCTCGGCGACGTCTACCTCACGGCCCGGCTCCCGCTGTCGGTGATCACCCCGGAGGACCTGGACCGGCTGCTGGGCACCGTCCTGGAGGCGGCGGACGGCGCCTTCAACACCCTGCTGGAGCTGGGCTTCGCGAGCGCGATCCGGCGCGAGTACGAATGGCGCGTCTCGCGCGGCGAACCGACCCACAACCTGGACGCCTTCAAACACCTGACCCACCCGTCCCCCTGACCCGGACCGGGCCCCGCCGCCACGCGCCGACCCGCCCCTCGCCGCTGCACGGCAGTCCCCGCGCCGAGCCGCCCCTCGCCGCTGCGCGGCAGCCCGCGTCCGGTCCTTGGCCTCTTCCCCGGGGGCTGCGCCCCGTCCGGCGTCCCGCCCTGGCCAGTTCCCCGGGGCCCCGCCCCGGGCCCCGGCCCGGCGCCGTGTGCCATGGACCCCGTCCGGCTGCGTGCCGAACCCAGCCCCGCCGGCGTTTGAGGCGCGGGTCCGGGCAGAGCCCGGGGAACGGGGGAAGGGCGGGTAGGGGACAGCTCCGCGCAGCGGCCCGCCCGACCGGGCACCCGGGACGGCCCGCTACGCCTCGGCGGCGACCGCACCCGGAGCCGCGGCCGTACCGGCCGGCTCCGCGACCGCCACCGGCGCAGCCACCGCCACCGCCACGGCCACCGGCTCCGCAACCGGTACCGATGCAGCCGCTGCCCCCGGCGCCGGCGCCGGCGCAGCCACCGCCGCCCCCGCCCCCTCCGGGAGCTTCCGCATCAGCAGCCCGTACCCCGCCGCCGCCACCGTGCCCAGCGCGCCCGTGACACCCCACAGCCACCCCGCGCCGTACCGGTCGATCACGAACCCCGCCATCAGCGGAGCCACCAGCGCCGCCACCGACCACGACATCGTGTACATCCCCTGGTACCGGCCCCGCCCGTGCACCGGCGACAACCGCACCACCAGCCCCATCTGCGTCGGCGAGTTCACGATCTCCGCCAGCGTCCACACGCACACCGTCAGCGCGTACGCCCACAGCGCCCCGGCGAAGGCCGTCATCGCGAAGCCGTACCCCGCCAGCAGCGCCGAGACCACCAGCAGCCGGCGCGGGTCGCGGTGCTCGATGAAACGGGTCACCGGGATCTGGAGCAGCACGATCAGCAGCCCGTTCGCCGCGATGACCAGTCCGTAGTCACCGGGCGAGAAGCCGGCCCGGCCCATCGCCACCGGCAGGCCCACCGAGCCCTGCGTGAAGATCAGCGAGATCAGGAAGGACAGCCCGACCACCGCCATGAACCGCCCGTCGCGCAGCACGGTCCCCAGTCCGGTCTCCGGCTCCGCCCCCTTGGCCGCCGCCTCCTTCACGGGCCGCGACTCCGGCAGCTTCACGAAGACCAGCACCGCGCACAGCAGCGTCAGCGCGGCCTCGCCCAGGAAGCCGGCCAGGTAGCTGTACTCCGCCACCACCCCGGCGATCACCGAGCTGATCCCGAAGCCGAGGTTGATGGCCCAGTAGTTCAGCGCGAAGGCCCGTACGCGGTCCTCCGGCCGGACGATGTCCGCCATCATCGCCGAGACCGCCGGGCGCGAGGCGTTCGAGGTCATCCCGACCAGCCCCGCCACCGCCGCGATCGCCGCCGGGTGCTCCATGAACCCCAGCAGCGCCACCGAGAACGCCGTCGAGGCCTGCGCCGCCAGCAGCGTTGGCCGCCGCCCCAGCCGGTCGGCCATCACGCCCGCCACCAGCGAGGACACCACCCCGCCCAGGCCGTGCAGGGCGACCACGAGTCCCGCGAAGGAGGCCGAGTAGCCCCGGTCCAGGGTCAGGTACAAGGTCATGAAGGTCGCGACGAAGGCCCCGAGCCGGTTGACCAGCGTGCTGGCCCACAGCCACCAGAACGCGCGCGGCAGACCCGACACGCTCTCCCGGGCAGCCCGTCTCAGACTGGCAGCGGACATGCGGTTCCCCCCGATGATGTAAGTACCCCTGGCTCCCTGGGCACATTACGAACGCCGCCCGCCGCCGTCCACTGGATTGACGCCGACCGTCAATCGGGGGCCACGGGCGCCCCACGGCGTCCATTAGGCTCGTACGCATGGCCGACGCACCGTACAAGCTGATCCTCCTCCGCCACGGCGAGAGCGAGTGGAACGCGAAGAACCTGTTCACCGGCTGGGTGGACGTCAACCTCAACGAGAAGGGCGAGAAGGAGGCGGTCCGCGGCGGTGAGCTGCTCAAGGACGCCGGCCTGCTCCCCGATGTCGTGCACACCTCCCTCCAGAAGCGCGCGATCCGCACCTCCCAGCTCGCGCTGGAGGCCGCCGACCGCCACTGGATCCCCGTCCACCGCTCCTGGCGCCTGAACGAGCGCCACTACGGCGCCCTCCAGGGCAAGGACAAGGCCCAGACGCTCGCCGAGTTCGGCGAGGAGCAGTTCATGCTGTGGCGCCGCTCGTACGACACCCCGCCGCCGGCCCTCGAGGACGGCACGGAGTTCTCGCAGTCGGACGACCCGCGCTACGCCTCGATCCCGCCGGAGCTGCGCCCGCGCACCGAGTGCCTCAAGGACGTCGTCGTCCGCATGCTGCCGTACTGGTACGACGCGATCGTCCCCGACCTGCTGGACGGCCGCACGGTCCTCGTCGCCGCGCACGGCAACAGCCTCCGCGCCCTGGTCAAGCACCTGGACGGCATCTCCGACGCCGACATCGCGGGCCTGAACATCCCCACCGGCATCCCGCTCGCCTACGAACTGGACGCCGACTTCAAGCCCCTCACCCCGGGCGGCACCTACCTCGACCCGACCGCCGCCGCGGCCGCCATCGAAGCGGTGAAGAACCAGGGCAAGAAGTAGCACCTCTCGCGAGCACGCCCCCCACCCGCGCGTACGGCGCCGGTGGGGGGCGTTGTCGTGTGCGGGGCGTCGCCTGTTTCGGCGGGGCGGGGGTCGGGTGGTGGTGTAATGGCCCCTGCTGGCAATGGATCATTACGCAGGGGGAGTCGTGTCCGAGGAGCAGATCACCGGCTGGGTGAAGCAGTGGGTCGACGGCTGGACCGTTTCGCGCTGCGCGGCCGATCCGGTCGGGGAACCGTGGGGGTGGACGGTCGCCGTCGGGCTGCCCAAGGAGGTCGTCCGGCACGTGCTGCCCGTGCCCGCCGAGGCCGATGTCCGCAAGCTCGCCGCCACCGCCCCCGCGGCCACCTGGCTCAAGCTCTTCGCCCCGGACGAGGTGGTACGGCCCTGGGCGGGGGACGGGTGGGAGACGGACGTCCCCGGCTTCCTGATGACCCTGCCGCTCGCCCCGGCGCCGGCCGGGCCGCCGCCGGCCGGGTACACCGTGACGACCTGGACCCGCGGCGGTGTGATCAAGGTCCTGGTCCGGGCCGGGGACGGACGGCTGGCGGCGAGGGGCCAGGCGGGCCTGGCCGGCCGCACCGCGGTGCCGGACCAGATCGAGACCGCTGCGGACCAGCGGCGCCGGGGCCTGGGCGCCCTGGTGATGCGCACGCTGCAGAACGCCGCCCGGGAGGCCGGGGCGCGGGACGGGGTCCTGGTGGCCACGCCGGACGGCAGGGCCCTGTACGAGGCCCTGGGCTGGACCTCCCGCTCCCCGATGGCCGGCCTGGTCCGCCGGGCGGACTGACCGCGCCCGCCCTCGGAGCAACCCGCATAGGAAGAGGGCCCCGTCCGGGACGGACGGGGCCCTCCTCGGCGGCGGCCGGTCAGCCGCCGCACTGGCAGGGGGCGCCGGACTGGCAGCCGCAGCCGCAGCCCGAGCCGCAGCCGCAGGCCGCGAGCAGCGGCAGGCGCAGCGGCTCCGGACGGGGCGGCGGCTCCTGTTCCGGCGTGATGGGGACAGGGGTTTCGGGCATGGTGCCTCCTCGCAGGCGGCGTACGGGAAGTCGTGGTGCCTTCGCCTCATTCATGCCCAGCCGCACCGGCGCGTCAACGGCGCATTGGGGCGTGCCGCCGCGAGGGGGTCAGACGCCCTCGACCTGCGTCGGGTGCTGGAGCTCGTCCGCGTGCTCGCCCGTCACCAGGTACACCACGCGCTTGGCCACCGACACCGCGTGGTCGGCGAACCGCTCGTAGTAGCGGCCCAGCAGCGTCACGTCGACCGCCGTCTCGATGCCGTGCTTCCAGCGGTCGTCCATCAGGTGCTGGAAGAGGGTGCGGTGGAGCTGGTCCATCTCGTCGTCGTCCTGCTCCAGCTGGAGCGCCAGGTCCACGTCCTTGGTGATGATGACCTCGGCCGCCTTCGCCATCAGCCGCTGCGCCAGCTGCCCCATCTCCAGGATCGTCGCGTGCAGGTCGCGCGGCACCGCCCTGTCCGGGAAGCGCAGCCGGGCCAGCTTCGCCACGTGCTGCGCCAGGTCGCCCGAGCGCTCCAGGTCGGCGCTCATCCGCAGCGAGGTCACCACGATGCGCAGGTCGGTGGCGACCGGCTGCTGGCGGGCCAGCAGCGCGATGGCCCGGGCCTCCAGGTCGTGCTGGAGGTCGTCCACCTTCTGGTCGGCGGCGATGACGCTCTCCGCGAGCTTCAGGTCGGCGTCCAGCATGGAGGTGGTGGCCCGCCCGATCGCGGAACCGACGAGCCGGGCCATCTCGACCAGGCTTTCTCCGATCGAGTCCAGTTCCTCGTGGTACGCGTCGCGCATGGTGTCCCTCTCTTGCCTGCTTGCCTGCTCGTCACTGCTCTCGCGGGGGCGGTCATCCCCACGGTTGCACGTTCCGTCGCCAACGCGTCCGACTCCGGCACCCCACATGAATCAACCCCGTCGTCAGGGTGAACTCTGGGCGACGACTGTTCGAGGTGCCACCCGAACGGCTGTGGAAGTGTCCTCCGGCCTGCTTAACCTGGATCCATGGACGTGAACGCGGCGGTCGCCGCAGCTGCGGCGATCGCCGGTCTGTGTACCGGCGTCATCGCCATGCTGGCGTTCCGCTGGAGCGAGCGCGACCAGGCCCGCCCCACCCGGAGCTCCATGCGCCCCGACATCAACGCGGTGCTCCCGCCCGGCGTGGACACCGTCCTCTCCGTGCTCCGCTCCTCCGCCGTCGTCCTCGACGAGGGCGACGCCGTGGTCAAGGCCAGCTCGGCCGCGTACGCCCTCGGGCTGGTCCGCGGCGGCAAGCTGGCCGTGGAGCCCATGCTCCACATGGCCCGCGACACCCGGCGCGACGGCGAGATACGCCAGGTCGAGCTCGACCTGCCCCGGCGCGGCACCGGCCGGGGCGAGGCCCTCGCGGTCTCCGCCCGCGTCGCCCCCCTCGGCTCCCGCCTGGTGCTCCTGCTGGTCGAGGACCTCACCGAGGCGCGCCGCATCGAAGCGGTCCGCCGCGACTTCGTCGCCAACGTCTCGCACGAGCTGAAGACCCCGGTCGGCGCGATCTCCCTGCTCTCCGAGGCGGTCATGGACGCCGCCGACGACCCCGAGGCGGTCAGCCGCTTCGCGGGCCGCATGCAGATCGAGGCCACCCGCCTGATCAACCTCGTACAGGAGCTCATCGACCTCTCCCGGGTGCAGAACGACGACCCGCTGGAGGACGCCGAGCCTGTACGCGTGGACACGCTCGTGGCGGAGGCCATCGACCGCTGCCGCCACACGGCCACCTCCAAGCAGATCACCATGGCCGCGGGAGGCACCGCCGACCTGCGCGTCTGGGGCAACCGGGGCCAGCTGGCCGCCGCCCTCGGGAACCTCGTGGAGAACGCCGTCAACTACAGCCCCGCCCGCACCCGCGTCGGCATCGCCGCGCGCCGGGTGACCGCGCCGGGGGGAGACTTGATCGAGATCGCCGTGACCGACCAGGGCATCGGCATCCCGGAGAAGGACCGCGAGCGGATCTTCGAGCGCTTCTACCGCGTCGACCCGGCCCGCTCCCGCGCTACGGGAGGAACCGGACTGGGCCTCGCCATCGTGAAGCACGTGGCGGCCTCGCACGGCGGGGAGGTGTCGGTATGGAGCTCCGAGGGCCAGGGCTCCACGTTCACCCTGCGCCTTCCCGAGGCGGCCGCGCCGGCCCCGGCGACCGCCCCCGGACCCGCCAGACCCCTGCTTGACCCAGAACCAGTCATTCCTGCCCCGGAGGTCCTTCCGTGACCCGAGTGCTCGTCGTCGAGGATGAGGAATCCTTCAGCGACGCCCTGTCCTACATGCTCCGCAAGGAAGGCTTCGAGGTCGCGATCGCCGCGACGGGGCCCGACGGGCTCGACGAGTTCGAGCGCAACGGCGCCGACCTCGTCCTCCTGGACCTGATGCTGCCCGGTCTGCCGGGCACCGAGGTCTGCCGGCAGCTGCGCGGCCGCTCCAACGTCCCCGTGATCATGGTGACCGCCAAGGACAGCGAGATCGACAAGGTCGTCGGCCTGGAGATAGGAGCCGACGACTACGTCACGAAGCCCTTCTCCTCCCGGGAACTGGTCGCCCGCATCCGCGCGGTGCTGCGCCGCCGCGGCGAGCCGGAGGAGGTCACCCCGGCGGCCCTGGAGGCGGGCCCCGTACGGATGGACGTGGACCGGCACGTGGTCACCGTCGGCGGGGCCAAGGTGGACCTCCCGCTGAAGGAGTTCGACCTGCTCGAGATGCTCCTGCGCAACGCGGGGCGCGTGCTGACCCGCATGCAGCTGATCGACCGGGTCTGGGGTGCGGACTACGTGGGCGACACCAAGACCCTCGACGTCCACGTCAAGCGCCTGCGCGCCAAGATCGAGCCCGATCCCGGCGCGCCGCGCTACCTGGTGACCGTCCGCGGCCTGGGCTACAAGTTCGAGCCGTAGGCCGCAGGCCGACGGCGGCCCGGCCGGGCCCCGAAAGGCCGGCCAGGGCCGCACGCACACGGGGAAGGGCCCCAGCCGCGATGCGGCTGGGGCCCTTCCCCTCTTTACGGCTGCGGTACGGCGCTCAGTGGCCGGCGCTGCGCGACGGCGACGCGGAGGCCGAGCCCGATGCGGCACCCGACGGGGTGGCGCCGGCGGCCGGGGAGCCCGACGGGGCGGGGGAGCCCGAGACGGCCGGGGAGGGCGAGCCCGAGGGGCTGCCCGACGGGGCGCCGCCGGGGGCGGCGACCGGAGCCTCGGTCGGGCCGTAGCCGACGTACATGCCGGCGGCCGGGACGACCAGCGCGTCCATCTCCACGTCGCCCGTGCTGCTCAGCTGGAAGACGACCTTCTGCACGTCGCCGTTCTTGACGGCCTCGCGGCCGCCCTCGACCACGGCGGAGGCGTTGCCCTTGCCGCCCAGCACCACGGAGCCGCCGGCGGGCACGGTGACCTTGCCGGAGCCCTCGGCGGGCTTCAGGACGACCTTGGACTTGCCACCCGCCAGGGTGATCCCGTCCAGGGTCTGGGGCTTGTTGCCGGCGTTGAACACGGTCGCCGAGACGGCGGCCGGGCCCTTCTTGTCCTTCTCGCCCTTGGTGATCACCAGGGCGTTCTGGATCTTGATGTCGCCCTTGGTGACAGCGGCGTTGTCCGGCTTGATCTCGAGAGTCTGCGCGTCGTTGCCCGCGCCGCACGCGGCGAGCGAGGCGAGCGAGAACACGACGGCGGTAGCGGCGAGAGCGCCGCGTCGAAGGCTGCGGCTCACGGCGGCGGCAACTCCTTGGACGTACGGACGGGACGGGTACAGGCACTCAGAGCGGCTGAGGTAAAGCCGCCCTAAGGGTGTGTCAGCGGGCTTAGGTTACCGAGCCGCCGCCCCGCCCCCGCACCCGACCCTCCGCAGGGCGGGCACCGCGCTGCGCCGTCCCCGCGATCTTGCATTCCGCTATCCCGTCCGGGAGCGCCGCGTGATCAATTCCGGGATTCCCTCGAACGCGGTCCGTGATCAATTCCAGATTGGGCCGGAACCCACTGCGTACGGGCGGCCGCCAGTCGAACGGAGTACTTCGGTTTCCGGTCCGGGAACCCGGCAAAACGGGACGTACGTCACACTCGTGGCCGTGACCGCCAGGTGTAACGTGGCCGTTTCGCCCGGTCCGCACAGCGCCTCCGACCTGCGAATACCCCCTTCCGGAAGCCTTCCGCAGCACGTTCGTGTCGCTGTTGTCAAGCCCCGAGATGTGCCCTGACCTGCGAAAACGCCATTCATAACAGTCAGTTCTCGTGTTACCCTGGATAGCCACGGAAGGGGTACCTGTCACATGACGTTCAAGGTTGGCGACACCGTGGTCTATCCCCATCACGGGGCCGCGCTGATCGAGGCCATCGAAACTCGCCAGATCAAAGGCGTGGACAAGACCTACTTGGTGCTCAAGGTCGCCCAGGGCGACCTGACGGTTCGTGTGCCTGCGGACAATGCGGAGTTCGTCGGCGTTCGCGACGTAGTCGGCCAGGACGGGCTGGACCGGGTCTTCGAGGTGCTCCGCGCACCGTACGCAGAAGAGCCCACGAACTGGTCCCGTCGTTACAAGGCGAATCTGGAGAAGCTCGCTTCTGGCGATGTCATCAAGGTCGCGGAAGTAGTGCGTGACCTGTGGCGTCGTGAGCGCGAGCGCGGTCTCTCCGCTGGTGAGAAGCGCATGCTCGCGAAGGCGCGTCAGATCCTGGTGAGCGAGCTCGCGCTCGCCGAGAACACCAACGAGGACAAGGCTGAGGCCCTCCTCGACGAGGTTCTTGCGTCCTGACGCTCGAACCGGCCACAGTGTGCCGCGGTGCCCGATGACTCGCCCTCTCTCCCAACGAGAGGGCCGTTGCCGGGCGCTGCGGCATGTCTGCACCCGCTCCCACCACCTGCCCCTGCCCGGCCGCGCGCACCCTTAACCGCGCACCCGGCTGGTCAACCCCCGCAACACGCCGGACGCCGCACCCGGACCCCGCATCCACCCGGGCCCGCCACGCCCGGACGTCCGCACCCGGCCCCGCCCCACCGGTCCTGTCCACCCGGCGCCCACCGGCCACGCCCAAGGCCATACCCATGTCGCCCGAAGTCACAAACCTGGCTCGGAAACCTGGCTCGGAGCTCCTGATGTCTGACGAATCGCGCCCCCACCGCACCGCCGCGGTGATCCCGGCCGCCGGCCGCGGGGTACGCCTCGGCCCCGGCGCCCCCAAGGCCCTGCGGGCCCTCGGCGGGACCCCGATGCTGATCCACGCCGTCCGCGCCATGGCCCGCTCCCGCGCCGTCGCCCTGGTCGTCGTCGTCGCCCCGCCCGACGGCGCCGCCGAGGTGCGCCACCTCCTGGACGAGCACGCCCTGCCCGACCGCACCGAGGTCCTGGTCGTCCCCGGCGGCGACACCCGCCAGGAGTCCGTGCGCGCCGGCCTGGACGCCCTCCCGGCCGACATCACCTCCGTACTCATCCACGACGCGGCCCGCCCGCTGGTCCCCGTCGACACCGTGGACGCGGTCGTCGAAGCCGTCCGCGGCGGAGCCCCCGCCGTGGTCCCCGCACTGCCCCTGGCCGACACCGTCAAGGAGGTCGAGCCCGGCCCGCCCGGCGAGCCCGAGCCGGTCGTCGCCACGCCCGAGCGGGCCCGGCTGCGCGCCGTGCAGACCCCGCAGGGCTTCGACCTCGCCACCCTGCTGCGCGCGCACGAGGCCATCGCCGTCAGCGGCGAGGGCGCCACCGACGACGCGGGCATGGTGGAGCGCACCGGGGTCACCGTCGTGACCGTCCCCGGCCACGAGGAGGCCTTCAAGGTCACCCGCCCGCTCGACCTGGTCCTCGCCGAAGCCGTACTCGCCCGCAGGAGGGCCACCGATGTCTACTGACCTGCCCCTCGTCCCGCTCGTCGGCATCGGCACCGACGTGCACGCCTTCGAGACCGGCCGCGAACTGTGGTGCGCCGGCCTGCTGTGGGAGGGCGAGGACGGCCTGGCCGGCCACTCCGACGGCGACGTCGCGGCCCACGCCGCCTGCGACGCCCTCTTCTCCGCCGCCGGCGTCGGCGACCTCGGTGCGCACTTCGGCACCTCCCGCCCCGAGTGGTCCGGCGCCGCCGGGGTCACCCTCCTGGCGGAGGCCGCCCGGATCGTGCGCGCCGAGGGCTTCGAGATCGGCAACATCGCCGTCCAGGTGATCGGGGTGCGCCCGAAGATCGGCAAACGGCGCGAGGAAGCACAGAAGGCGCTCGCGGCGGCGGCGGGCGCCCCCGTCTCCGTCTCCGGCACCACCACCGACGGCCTCGGCCTCACCGGCCGCGCCGAAGGGCTCGCCGCCATCGCCACCGCCCTCGTCTACCGGACGAACCGGGGCTGAGTACGACGTACGGGAACGCGGGGGCGGGCCCGGACGTCACCTCTTCGGCAACAAACCGTCCGGGTGGCCTCAAACGGTCGCGGGGCACTGCCGCAGGCGCACTACCCTGGATGCCGTGACTATTCGCCTGTACGACACCAGCGCCCGGCAGATCCGCGACTTCGTCCCGCTCGTCCAGGGCTGCGTCTCGATCTACCTGTGTGGCGCGACCGTGCAGGCGGCCCCGCACATCGGGCACATCCGCTCCGGCCTCAACTTCGACATGATGCGCCGCTGGTTCACCTACCGCGGCTACGACGTCACCTTCGTCCGCAACGTCACCGACATCGACGACAAGATCATCGCGAAGTCCGCCGAGCAGGGCCGCCCCTGGTGGTCCATCGGCTACGAGAACGAGCGCGCCTTCAACGAGGGCTACAGCGCCCTCGGCTGCCTGCCGCCCACCTACGAGCCCCGCGCGACCGGACACGTCACCGAGATGGTCGAGATGATGCGCGGGCTCATCGAGCGCGGCCACGCCTACGAGTCCGAGGGCAACGTCTACTTCGACGTGAAGTCGTACCCCGGCTACCTCGCGCTGTCCCGCCAGGAGCTGGAGAACATCCGCCAGCCGGAGTCCACCGGCGAGACCGGCAAGCGCGACCCCCGCGACTTCGCCATGTGGAAGTCCGCCAAGCCCGGCGAGCCGTCCTGGGAGACCCCCTGGGGCCGCGGCCGCCCCGGCTGGCACCTGGAGTGCTCCGCGATGGTGCACAAGTACCTCGGCACGGCCTTCGACATCCACGGCGGCGGCCTCGACCTGGTCTTCCCGCACCACGAGAACGAGATCGCCCAGGCCAAGGCCTACGGCGACGAGTTCGCGCACTACTGGGTGCACAACGCCTGGGTCACCATGTCGGGCGAGAAGATGTCGAAGTCCCTCGGCAACTCGGTCCTCGTCTCCGAGATGGTCAGGCAGTGGCGCCCCATCGTCCTGCGCTACTACCTCGGCACGCCGCACTACCGGTCGATGATCGAGTACAGCGAGGAGGCGCTGCGCGAGGCGGAGTCCGCCTTCGCCCGCATCGAGGGCTTCTACCAGCGCGTCATCGAGAAGGCGGGCGGCACCGTCGAGGCCGCCGCCGAGGTCCCGCCGGCCTTCGCCGAGGCGATGGACGACGACCTGGGCGTCCCGCAGGCGCTGGCCATCGTCCACACCACGGTCCGCCAGGGCAACAGCGCGCTGGCCGCCGACGACAAGGACGCGGCGATCGCCCGCCTGTCGGAGGTACGGGCCATGCTCGGCGTCCTCGGCCTGGACCCGCTCGACCCGCACTGGGCGGGCGAGGCCGACCGCGGCGAGGACCTCCACGGGGCCGTCGACACCCTCGTACGGCTGGTCCTGGAGCAGCGCGAGTCCGCCCGCGCCCGCAAGGACTGGGCGACCGCCGACGCCATCCGCGACCAGCTCCAGCAGTCCGGCCTGGTCATCGAGGACGGCCCGACCGGCCCGCGCTGGTCGCTCGGCCCCCGCTGACCGCCGGACGCACGTGGTGGCCGCCCGGCCGTCCGGGCGGCACACTCTTCATACGTACATATCGCAGCACCAACGAAAACAGGTAGAGGTCATGGCCGGGAACAGCCAGCGCAGGAACCGCCGCACGTCCAACAAGAAGGGCGCCACGGTCGGCAGCGGCGGGCAGCGGCGCAAGGGCCTGGAGGGCAAGGGCCCCACGCCCAAGGCCGAGGACCGCAAGAAGCACAAGGCGAACCGGATCGCGAACGCCATGGCCCGCCAGGCCGCCAAGCGCCGCCCCGCCCCCCGCCGCGGCGGCCCCAAGGGCACCAGCGAGATGGTCGTCGGCCGCAACCCGGTCTTCGAGGCGCTGCGCGACGGCGTCCCCGCCACCACCCTCTACGTCCAGCAGTTCATCGACAACGACGAGCGCGTCCGCGAAGCCCTCCAGCTCGCGGCCGAGCGCGGCAACATCAACCTGATGGAAGCCCCGCGCCCCGAGCTCGACCGCATGACCAACGGGCTCAACCACCAGGGCCTGGTCCTCCAGGTCCCCCCGTACGAGTACGCGCACCCGGAGGACCTCACCGCCGCCGCGTACGACAACGGCGAGGACCCGCTGATCGTCGCCCTCGACGGCGTCACCGACCCGCGCAACCTCGGCGCGATCGTCCGCTCCGTCTCCGCCTTCGGCGGGCACGGCGTGGTCATCCCCGAGCGCCGCGCCGCCGGCATGACCGCCGGCGCCTGGAAGACCTCCGCCGGCACCGCCGCCCGTACCCCGGTCTCCCGCGTCACCAACCTCACCCGAGCCCTGCAGGAGTACAAGAAGGCCGGCATCGCCGTCGTCGGCCTGGCCGCCGAGGGCACGCACACCGTCGGCGACCTCGAAGCCCTCTCCGGCCCGGTCGTCATCGTCGTCGGCTCCGAGGGCAAGGGCCTCGGCCGCCTCGTCGGCGAGAACTGCGACTACCTCGTCCGCATCCCCATGCCGGGCGGCGCCGAGTCCCTGAACGCCGGCGTCGCCGCCGGCGTCGTGCTGTACGAGGCCGCGCGCAAGCGCGACCAGCGCGGCCGCGCCTGACCCGGACGGCCGCACCCGCCGGCCGCCCCGCCTGATCCACTTGGCCCACGGGACATGACCCGTGAGCGTGTCGCCCCGCCCCTTCCGGGCGGGGCGACTTGATCTTGACGGGTCTCGGACAGATCCCTCGTGTCAAGGCAGTGTCCTAACCACCCGTCACTCGGTTAGATGAGTGTGGACACCAGAACGTCAGGGTTCGACGACCAGCCCGCGCTGAGCATGGTCAAGGTGCCGTGCGACCCCGCACAGGTCATCGTCAACCACGCCAGCTTCCGCGTGCGGCTCGCACCGAGCCCGAGCGCGCGTTCCAAGCCCGCGAATGCCCCCGGCCGCGCGCCCGTCCTCGGCGCCGCCGCCGTGGCGGCCGCCGGAGCCGCCCGGCGCCGCGCGCCCGTCGTCTGGAGCGGCAAGTCCGCCCCCGGCGACGACGCCGCGGCCACGGGAGGACTCCTCCAGGCCGTACGGGAGGCCCGCCGCGGCGACGACTACGACGGCGGAGCCGCCACCCAGACCATCCCCCGCATCGACCTGGCGCACGACCTGGGCGACGACACCCTCGCCACCCCCACCGTCATCGGCCAGCGCACCTACGGCGACCCCGACGAGACCCGCTCCCTCGCCGCCGTGCGCGACCTCCCGCGCCGGCCCCACCAGCCGTACGAACCCCACGGGCCGTACGACGGCCCCTACACGGGCCCCGACCCCGAGGTCGGCGCCGACGGCCGGCGCCCCGCCCAGGACACCCGCGCCCAGGCCTCCTACTACCCCGGCCGCCGGATGAACCTCGGCGTCGTGCTGCTCCCGCTGCGCGTCTTCCTCGGCTTCATCTCCATCTACGCCGGCATGGGCAAACTGTGCGACCCCGTCTACTTCGACGGCGGCGAACGCGGCTCCATGGTCACCTGGCTCCGGACCCTGCACCCCTGGGCCCTGGCCGAGCCCCTGCGCGACTTCGCCCTCGCCCACCCCGTGGGAGCCGGCCTCAGCGTCGCCTTCCTCCAGGTGATCGTCGGCGTCCTGACCGTCTTCGGGCTCTGGCAGCGCTTCGCCGCCTGCATCGGCGCCCTGCTCTCCGCCGCCCTGCTGATGACGGTCAGCTGGAAGACCGTCCCCGCCTACGACGCGCCCGACATCATCTACCTGGCCGCCTGGAGCCCCCTGATCATCGCCGGCGCGCCCGTCTACTCCCTCGACGGACGCCTCGCGGGGGAGGCCTGGCGCACGCTCGGCCCCCGCTCCGAGGTCTGGCGGCTGCGCCGGCGCGTCCTGCGCCGCGGCGCCGTCATGGCCACCGTCGTCTGCGGGCTCACCCTGCTCATCGGCTCCCTCCTCGGCGGGGCCGTCCGCTCCTCCACCGTCGTCACCGTGCCCGGCCCCGGCCAGGCCCCGAGCAACTACCTCCCCGGCAGCCCGCTCCCGCAGGCCCCCGCCAAGCAGCCCGCACCGGCCAGGCAGCAGCCCTCGAAGCAGGCCTCGCCCTCCGCCGCACCCTCCGAGCCCGCCGCCAAGTCCGGCCGCACCAGCAGCGGTTCCCCGGCCCGCGGAGGCACCGGGACCGGCTCCGGGGCGCCCAGCGCCACCAAGAGCTCCGGCAGCGGCAGCCAGACCCCCCGGAGCAGCACCCCGAAGCAGTCCAGCCCGCAGCAGCCGCCGGCCACCTCCTCGGGGACCCGCAGCGGATCCGGCGGGGACACCCCGACCAAGAAGCCCGGCCTGGTCGGCGGCCTCCTCGGCTGAACCGCCCCGACCCGGTGAGAAGGGCCCGGCGCGCACCCCGCGCGCCGGGCCCTTCCGCGTGCCGGGGGCCGTACGCTCCGGTGCCGGGCGCCGGGGGAGACGTAGCAACACGGAAACCGCTCAGACGGCGCCCTGTGCCGCCAACTCCCGCGCCGCCTCGCTGAGGTCCTTCGCCGTGTCGATCGCCCGCCAGTAGGCCCCCTGCGGCAGCGGAAAGCCCGCCAGCCGCCGCTCGCGGGCCAGCCGCGGGAACGTCGTCCGCTCGTGGTCCCCCAAGTCCGGCAGCAGCGAGGCGAATTCGGGAGCGAACACGTACACGCCGGCGTTGATCGGATAAGGCGACGGCGGAGCCTCGATGAAGTCCAGCACCTGCCCGAACTCGTTCGTCTCCACCACCCCCCACGGCATCCGCGGCCGCGCCAGCGCCAGCGTCGCCGTCGCCTCCCGCTCCGCGTGGAAGGCCGCCATCTCCCGCAGCGGGAACCGCGTCCACACGTCCCCGTTGGCCGCGTACCAGGCCCGCTCCGGATGCGGCAGGTGCGCGGCCGCGTGCTTCAGACCGCCCCCGCGCCCCAACGGCACCTCCTCCACCACCGTCGTCACGTGCAGCGGCAGCACGGTGCACCGCAGCCACTCCTGGAGCACCTCCGCGAGGTGCCCGCAGGAGACGACGGCGTCCGTCACCCCCTCCGCCGCCAGCCACGCCAACTGGTGCCCGATGATGGGCAGTCCGGTCCCCGGGATCTCGACCATCGGCTTCGGCCGGTCGTCCGTGTACGGCCGCAGCCGCGACCCCTGCCCGCCCGCCAGGACGACCGCCTGGGAGGGGAGGGCCGGGAACGCGGCTGCGTCATCGGTGGATTGGGGTGGTACGGGGGAAAGGTCGGTCATGGCCGCCAGCGTAGGGACGGCCCCCGCCCCGGCCGGGGCAGGCGCGGCGGACCGTCAGCCCATCGAGGCGACGCCCGACGCGTACGAGGTGTCGCAGACCGGGCGCGCGTAGGACTGGGCCTTCGTCGGCCCGTACGCCTCCACGGCGGCCCGCCCGAGCGCCCGCGCGATGCTCACGCAGTGCTCGGCCAGCGACGGCCGGCCGTTCACCTCCTGCTGGAGGTGCGTCAGGACGATGCCCGGCTGCTCGCCCTGCTGGAGCTCGCCGAGGAGCTTGTCGCGCAGCAGGTCCTGGGGGGCGGCCGGCTTCTTCGGGACGGAGACGTCCTCGGCGGAGGCGGTCAGGATCTGGGAGGAGTGATCCGCCCAGGGGACCATGGTGACCGCGAGGGTCCCGGACAGGACCAGGACGACGGGCAGGACCAGGGCGAGGGAACGGCCGATACGGCGGGCAGTGTGGGTCACGAGGGCGAGAGTAGCGCTCGGTGAAGATTTGGCGACATTTAGTCACCCGGTCGGGGGATGGTTCGACGTGGCTTTTCGAATCAGGGGTTGACGAGTGCGGCCGAATGGCCCGGTCTGCCGGGGTTCGTGAGGCGCGGCTCCCGCAACTGCCGGAGCAGGGACGTCCCTTGGCGGGACGCCCCTGCCGGCCGCCTAGTTGGACAGGCGGGCGCCGGAGGACGTCGAGAAGACGTGGATCTCGTCGCCGCGCGGCACCACGTGCAGCGAGGAGCCCTTCTCGGGCACCTGGCGGCCGTTCACCCGCACCACGAGGTCCTGGCCCTCGCAGCTGCCGTAGACGTAGCCGTCGGCACCCAGCTCCTCGACCACGTTCACGGTGATCGTCAGGCCGCCGGTGTCACCGATGTCGAAGTGCTCGGGGCGCACGCCGACCGTGACCGTACGGTCGCCCGCGTCGGCGGCGGCGGACAGCGCCTCGCGCGACACCGGCACGACGCTCTCGCCGAACTTCACGCCGCCGTCGGTGATCGGCACCTCGACCAGGTTCATGGCGGGCGAGCCGATGAAGCCGGCGACGAACAGGTTCGCCGGCCGGTCGTACATGTTGCGCGGGGTGTCGACCTGCTGGAGCAGGCCGTCCTTGAGGACCGCCACGCGGTCGCCCATCGTCATCGCCTCGACCTGGTCGTGGGTGACGTAGACGGTGGTGATGCCGAGGTCGCGCTGGAGCGCCGCGATCTGGGTGCGGGTGGAGACGCGGAGCTTGGCGTCCAGGTTCGAGAGCGGCTCGTCCATGAGGAAGACCTGCGGCTTGCGCACGATGGCCCGGCCCATGGCGACGCGCTGGCGCTGGCCGCCGGAGAGCGCCTTCGGCTTGCGGTCGAGGTACTGGGTCAGGTCCAGCATCTTCGCCGCCTCCTCCACCTTGCGGCGGATGGTGGCCTTGTCCTCACCGGCGATCTTGAGCGCGAAGCCCATGTTGTCGGCGACGGTCATGTGCGGGTACAGCGCGTAGTTCTGGAACACCATCGCGATGTCCCGGTCCTTGGGCGGCAGGTGCGTGACGTCGCGGTCGCCGATGCGGATGGCGCCGCCGTTGACGTCCTCCAGGCCCGCGAGCATGCGCAGGGAGGTCGACTTGCCGCAGCCGGAGGGGCCGACGAGGACGAGGAACTCGCCGTCCTCGATCTCCAGCTCCAGCTGGTCGACGGCGGGCTTGTCGCCGCCCGGGTAGAGGCGGGTCGCCTTGTCGAAGGTGACAGAAGCCATGGTGGTGAATCCCTTCTACCGGCAGGAACGTGCCGGACGATCCGAGTGGAAGGTCTAGTCCAGCGAACCGGACTCCGCCCGACGCTACCTGGCGGTACGGCTCCTGTCAGCAATCTGACGAACCGGATCCCGGGCGGGGCCGGGGGGTGCGGATCAACGTGATGGCCCGGGCAATCGGGCGCTGTGTAGAGTGAGGGCGGCTCCGCGCATAGAGGGTTCGTGTGGGAGTCGTGCCGCCTTAGCTCAGTTGGCTAGAGCGCTTGACTTGTAATCTTGAGGTCGTCGGTTCGATTCCGACAGGCGGCTCCGCCCCAGGTCAGAGGGATTCTGGCCAAGGGGATTCGTACAGAAGCGGAAGGCCCCGGGTGATTACCCGGGGCCTTTTCGCGTTGCTCAGGAGCGGCCCGAGACGTGGTTCGCCAGGCGGGCCAGGGGGGTCGTCGTGGGGCGGTGGGTCGTCGCTTCGCGGCGGTCCGCCTCGCGGTAGGCGGCGTAGAGGGCGTGGACGCCCAGCCAGCGGAAGGGTTCCGGCTCCCAGCGGCGGACGCGGTGGTGGACCCAGGGCAGGGTGGTCAGCTCGGTCGGGTCGCCGAGGACCAGGTCGCGCAGGGTGCGGGCGGCGAGGTTGGCCGTGGCCACGCCCGAGCCGACGTAGCCGCCGGCCCAGCCGAGGCCCGTGGTGGCGTCCAGGGTGACCGTCGCGCACCAGTCGCGGGGGACGCCGAGGACGCCCGACCAGGCGTGGGTGACCGGAGTGCCGGTGAGGAGCGGGAAGAAGGCGGTGAGGAGGGCCGTGAGGGAGGCGATGGTGGCCGGCTGGGTGCGGCCGTCGTTGTCGGTGCGGGAGCCGAAGCGGTACGGGACCCCGCGGCCGCCGATCGCGATGCGGTCGTCGGCGGTGCGCTGGGCGTACATGTAGGCGTGGGCCATGTCGCCGAGGAGCGGGGCGTCCTGCCAGCCCAGCTGCTCCCAGACCGCGGGCGGCAGGGGGGCCGTGACGATCATCGAGGAGTTCATGGGGAGCCAGGTGCGCTTGTGGCCCTTGAGGGCGGCGGTGAAGCCCTCGGTGCAGCGCAGGACGTAGGGGGCGCGGACGGTGCCGTAGGGGGTGACGGCGCGGCGGGGGGCGATCTCGGTGACGGGGGTGGATTCGTGGAGGGTGACGCCGAGGCGTTCGCAGGCGGCGGCGAGGCCGCGGACGAGCTTGAGGGGGTGGACGCGGGCGCCGTGGGGGGTCCAGCTGGAGCCGACGGCGTCGGCGATGTCGATGCGGGCGCGGGTGGCGGCGGCGTCGTGGAGTTCGCGTCCGGTGTCGCCGTAGGCGAGTTCGGCGGCGTGGAAGGCCCTGAGGCGGGTGAGCTGGGCGGGGGTGCGGGCGACTTCGAGGACTCCGCCGCGGTGGACGTCGGCGTCGATGCCCTCCTCGGCGGCGACGTCGATGACTTCGGTGACGGTGTCGTTCATGGCGTGCTGGAGGCGGCGGGCGGCGTCGTGGCCGTGGCGGGCGGCGTAGTGGTCGCGGCCGGCGATGCCGTTGTAGAGCCAGCCGCCGTTGCGGCCGGAGGCCCCGTAGCCGCAGAACTTCTGCTCCAGGACGGTGACGCGGAGGTCGGGGGCTGCGCGCTTGAGGTAGTAGGCGGTCCACAGGCCGGTGTAGCCGCCGCCGACGATGACGACGTCGGCCGTGGCGTCGGCGGTGAGGGGGGCGCGGGGTGGTTGGGGGGATCCGGTGGTCGCGTACCAGAAGGAGATGCCGCCGTTGATCGTCATGGGGGAGTTGGTACCGGGGCCGGGCCGGGGGCGTCCAGATGCCGGGTGTCGCGTTCCGGGGGCGGTTGGCGTACCGGGTGGCCGGTGCGGGGGGCAGTGCGGGGGGTGTAGGGCGGTTCAGCGCTGCCGGGGTTCGAGGACGACCTTGCCGGTGGTGGCGCGGGTTTCGAGGTCGCGGTGGGCGGCTGCGGCCCGGGCGAGGGGGTAGCGCTGGAGGGCGGGGCGCAGGCGGCCGGCGGCGGCTTCGGCGAGGGCGCGGGTCTCGAGTGTGCGCAGCGGGTCGGGGGTGCCGACGGCTTCGAGCATGGCGGGGCCGAGGACGGTGCGGGTGGTGATGCGGCGGGCGGTGAGGTGGGCGCGTTCGGCGTCGGTGAGGGTGAGGGGGCCTTCGGACCAGCCGTAGACGAGGTGGCGGGCGCCGGGGGCGAGGAGGCCGAGGGCGGTGCGGGCGGTGGCGCCGCCGACGGGGTCGAAGAGGACGGTGGCGCCGCCGGGGTGGTGGGCGCGGACGGTGTCGGCCCAGTCGGGGGTGGTGTAGTCGACGGCGAGGTCGGCTCCGTTGGCGGTGGCGCGTGCGGTTTTGGCCGGGCCGCCGGCGAGGGCGACGACGGTGGCGCCGGCGTTCTTGGCGTATTGGACGAGGAGGGTGCCGATGCCTCCGGCGGCGGCGGGTACGAGGACGGTGGAGGTGGGGCCGAGGTCGGCGAACTGCAGGATGCCGAGGGTGGTGCGGCCGGTGCCGATCATGGCGACGGCCTGGGCGGGGTCGAGGCCGTCGGGGACGGGGTGCAGACGGTCGGCGTCGGCGACGGCGTGTTCGGCGTAGCCGCCGGGGGCGAAGCCGAGGTGGGTGACGACGGGGCGGCCGAGCCAGGCGGGGTCGGTGCCGGGGCCGAGGGCGTCGACGGTGCCGGCGACTTCGCGGCCGGGGATGGTCGGGAGCGGGGGGAGGGGTGCGGGCAGTCCCTGGGCGCCTTGGCGGAGGGCGGTGTCGAGGAGGTGGACGCCGGCGGCGGCGACGGCGATGCGGACCTGGCCGGGGCCGGGGGCGGGGCGGGGGACGGTCTCGTAGCTGAGGTTCTCGGCGGGGCCGAAGGCGTGGAGGCGGACGGCCTTCATGGTGTCGGTGTGCGTGGTCATGGCGTCAGCGTTCGGCCTCAAGCGTGGTTGAGGTCAAGGGGTGGCTGTCAGTGGGGTGGGTCACGATGGACGCATGGCGCGCGACGGGCAGACGGTGGTGAAGGCGGCGCGGCGGCCGGAGGTGCGGCTGCCGGACCTGGTGGTGTGGGAGGGCGGTGGGCTGGAGCCGGACGGTGACTACGACGGGCTGGAGTTCGCGGATCTGGACCTGACGGGGCAGGAGGGGGTCGGGGCGCGGTTCATGGACTGCGCGGTGCGCCGGTGCGTGCTGGACGAGGCGGGGCTGGCGAAGGCGCGGCTGGTGGATGCGGTGCTGGAGGGGGTCCGGGGGGTGGGGACGGACCTGTCGGGGGCTTCGCTGCGGGACGTGGAGCTGGTGGATGCCCGGCTGGGCGGGGTGCAGCTGCACGGGGCGGTGCTGGAGCGGGTCCTCGTACGGGGCGGGAAGATCGACTACCTGAACCTGCGGGCGGCGCGGCTGCGGGACGTGGTCTTCGAGGGGTGCGTGCTGGTGGAGCCGGATTTCGCGGGCGCGGTGCTGGAGCGGGTGGAGTTCCGGGACTGCGTGGTGCGGGGGGCGGACTTCACGGGGGCGCGGCTCGCGGAGGTGGATCTGCGGGAGGCGGCGGAGCTGGGGATCGCGCGGGGGGTGGAGGCGCTGGCGGGGGCGGTGATCAGTGCCGGGCAGCTGTTCGAGCTGGCGCCGGCGATGGCGGCGCAGTTGGGGGTGCGGGTGGTGGGGTAGGGGGGCGAGGCCGGGCGCGCGGCCCGTACGAGTGGTTTCGTACGGGCCGGGAGCCGGGGGCGTCAGTGCTTCTTGGGGGCCTCGGCGTTGCGCCAGACGGTGAGGTCGAGCGTGATGTAGTTGCTGGCGTCCTTCGTGTCCGACTTGCCGCGGAAGGTCACCACGGCGATGTGTCCGGCGTCGCTGAGCACGCAGATCTCCGACCCGTCGGTGAGCTGGTCGAGGCCGACCTTCTCGGTGTAGCGGGTCTCGGCGCGGCAGGTCTCCAGTGAGCCCTTCTGCGCGTTGTTGAGGACGACCAGCTTGCCGTTGGCGGTGCCGAGCCGCTTCTCCCCGAACAGGGTGTCGAAGTAGTAGTAGACGTCTCCGCCGTTGTAGGAGACACCGGCGTTGCCGCCCGAGCCGGGGCGCGGAGGGTTGTCGGCGAGCATGATCTGGTAGTTGGCCGGCACGTCGATGCCCTGGTAGGTCGCCGGGGCGGGGTCGGGCCGCTTCTGGTTCTTGTCCTGGGATCCGGAGCCGGCGGGGCTGGGGGTGGTGCCGCGGGACGAACCGCTGCCGCGACTGCCGCTCTTCGAGGAGCCGTCCGGGAGGAGGGAGCCGATGACGGCGAGGCCGATGACGGCGCCGACGATCGCCCCGGCGATGATCAGGCCCTTCGGCCGGCGCGGCGGGGCGGGCGGGGTCGGGTAGCCGGTCTGCGGGTAGCCGGGCTGCGGGTAGCCGGTCTGGTGGACCGGCGGCGGGGTGGGGTAGCCGGTCTGGTGCATCGGCGGCGGTGTGGGGTAGCCGGGGGCAAAGCCGGGCGGCGGCGTCTGGTAGCCCGGGGGCGGCGTCTGGTACCCGGGCGGCGGGGTCGGGTACCCGGGCGGTACCGCGCCCGGAGCCGCCGCCGGGACCGCCGGCGCGGTCTGCGTCGGCGCGTACGCGGGCGCCGGGGGTGCGGCGGCCGGCTGCGGCGGGGAGAGCTCGGTCGGAGTGGGTGCGACGGAGGCCTGCGGGGGCGGGGTCTTGGCGGGTTCGGGCAGCCGCAGGCGTTCGGTGATCGAACCGGCGACGGCCTGGGGGAGCCAGTCCTCGCCCTGGCGCAGCGGCTCGGGGGAGAGGTCGTGGCACATCTGGATGACCTCGGTGAGGCTGGGCCGGCCGGCGGGGTCGCGGGTCAGGCAGCGGGTCACCAGCGGGCGCAGTTCCTCGGGCAGGGCGCTGAGGTCGGGGTCTTCGTGGACGATGCGGTAGAGCACCGCGTGCGAGCTGCCGTCGCCGTAGGCGGGTGCACCGATCGCCGCGAAGGCGACGATCTGGCCGAGGGCGAAGATGTCGGTGGCGGCGGTGACCGTTCCGGCGGAGGCCTGCTCGGGGGCCATGAACGCGGGGGTGCCGACGCTGACGCCGCTGCTGGTCAGGGCGGTGGCGTCGGCGGCGCGGGCGATGCCGAAGTCGATCACGCGGGGGCCGTCGGCGGCGAGGAGGACGTTGCCGGGCTTCAGGTCGCGGTGGACGATGCCGGCGCCGTGGATGACGTGCAGGGCCTCGGCGACGCCGATGGCCAGCAGCAGGACGCTGCGCAGCGGCAGCCGGCCGTGCCCGGCCACGGCGTGGGCGAGCGAGGGGCCCGGCACGTAGGAGGTGGCGAGCCAGGGCTGCGCGCCGTCGGTGTCGAAGTCGATGACCGGGGCGGTGTAGAGGCCCTGGACGCGCTGGGCGGCGCGTACTTCCTGCTGGAAGCGCCGCCGGAACTCGGGGTCCTCGCTGAACTCGGGCCGGATCACCTTGAGGGCGACGGGCCGCCCGCCGAGGGTGTAGGAGAGGTACACCTTGCCCATGCCGCCCGCGCCCAGCACGGCCGCCAGCCGGTAACCGCCCACGGTGGCGGGGTCGTCCGCCCGCAGGGGCTGGAAGAGCTCGGCCGAAGGCGCACCGCTACCGCTCATGAAAAACCGTCCCTTATCAGGCAGTTCCAGCCTGCCGACACCCCGGAGCCAACCGAGAGAGTATCCGACACCCCGGGCTCGCACGGGCCGCGGTCCGGGAGCGGCTCAGCGGGCCGGCAGGGGGCGGCGGCGCCGGTGGTAGGCGAGGGCGAGGGCGAGGATCGCGGGGCCCCAGAGGACGAAGAGGGCGCTGACGGCGAGGGCGAGGGCCTGCCACCAGCCGTTGGTGTAGCCGACGTCGGAGAACCCGGCGAGGTGGAAGACGCAGAGGATCCAGTCGACGAGCAGCAGGGTGAAGCCCAGGCCGGCGAGGACCGCGGGCACGGTGACCGCGTACGGCGGGATGCGCCGGCCGCGCAGGACGGGGACCCAGGCGGGGACGGTCTCGCCCCAGGGGCGGACGAGGCCGGCGCAGAGCAGGGCGAAGGCCTCAGAGAGCAGGCTGAGGACGAGGACGTAGGGGACGGTGAACCACAGCGGGTCGGTGCTGGGGGGCACGTCCATGCCCATCTGGAATCCGAATCCGACGGGCAGCCGCCACAGGCACACCGGCAGGGCGAGGAGCGGCAGGAGGCGGGCGGTGGTCACGGCCCAGCGCGGGACGGGGCGTTCGGTGGTGTGGAGGGTCATGGGCCCAGCCTTCCGGCCGCGGGGCGGCCGGGGATCGGGCTGCGGGGTGATCGTGCTCCCCCGGGCGGGGGAGGCGCCGTACGGCGGACGGGCTCAGGCGGGTACGCGGGGGAAGCGGGACTGGAGCGTCCAGACGACCGGGTTGTCGGCGAGGCCGTCGTGCATGTCGGTGAGGTCCGCGATCAGGTCGTGGAGGAAGTCGCGGGCCTCGCGGCGCAGCAGGCGGTGGCTGAAGGTGAGGGGCTCTTCCTCGGGTGCCATCCAGTCGGCTTCGATGTCGACCCAGCCGAAGCGGCGCTCGAAGAGCATGCGGTCGGCGGACTCGGTGAAGTCGAGTTCGGCGTACTGCCGGTTGGCGGAGCGGCTGCCGCGGGGGTCCGCGTCGAGCTGCTCGACGATGTCGCACAGGGCCCAGGCGAAGTCGAGTACGGGCACCCATCCCCAGGCTGTGGACAGTTCCACGTCCTTGTCGGTGTCGGCGAGGTAGACGTCGCCGCAGAACAGGTCGTGGCGCAGGGTACGGACGTCCGCGGAGCGGTAGTCGGTCTGCGGGGGGTCGGGGAAGCGGCGGGAGAGGGAGTAACCGATGTCGAGCACGTTCCCGATGGTGTCACGGGTGTCGCTCTCCCGGCGCGGGGGCGGAGCCGGCGGCCTCGGCGGCGGCCGGCTCCGGCGGGGCCGCGGCGCGGGTGTCAGTCCTCGATCGCCTGGTAGACCGTGGTCCAGAAGTCGTGGATGACGCGCGCCGGGTCCGGGGTGGACAGGCCGACCTGCATGAGCAGGATGCCGGTGAGCCGGTTCTGCGGGTCGGCGTAGGCCGAGGTGCCGGTTCCGCCGTCCCAGCCGAACTGGCCGACGGGCGCGTAGTCGCCGCGGTAGGTGCGCACCGCCATGCCGAGGCCCCAGCCGCCCTGCTGGCCCTGGCCGAAGGAGACGTGGACGGCGCCGCGGGCCAGCGCGGAGCGGGCGCTCTCCTGCTCCGGCGTGAGGCGGTTGGTGGTCATCAGCTGGACGGCGGGGCGGGACAGGATCCGCTCGCCGCCGTGCGTGCCCTGGTCCAGCAGCATGCGGAAGTACGCGTGGTAGTCGTCGACGGTCGAGACGAGGCCGCCGCCGCCCGACTGGAACTCCGGGGCCCGGCTGTAGCGGCCGCCCGCCGCCTCGTCCCACACCAGGAACTCGCCGGTCTGCGGGTGGGGGGCGTAGCAGGGCGGCAGCCGGTCGATCTTGTCGCCGGGCACGTGGAAGCCGGTGTCCGCCATGCCGAGCGGGTCGAGGACGCGTTCGCGCAGGAACGTCTCGAACGGCTTGCCCGTGACCCGGGAGACGAGGACCCCGAGCACGTCATGGCTGATGTGGTAGCCCCACTGCTCACCGGGCTGGTACATCAGCGGGAGCGCGCCCAGGCGGCGCATCCACTCGTCCGCCTCGGGTGCCGGGACCACTCCCTGGCTGAAGACGGCGTGCTCCTGGAGCGCGGCCTGGAGCGGGGAGCCCATGGTCGACAGGTCGACGCCGAGTCCGAAGGTGGAGGTCACCAGGTCCCGTACGGTGATCGGCCGCTGCGCCGGCACGGTGTCGTCCAGCGGGCCGTCGGGCCGCTTCAGCACCTGGCGGTCGGCGAGTTCGGGCAGCCACTCCTGCACCAGGTCGTCCAGGCGCAGCCCGCACTCGTCGAGGAGGACCATCACCGGGGCCATGGTGAGCGGCTTGGACGTGGACGCCATCCGGAAGATCGTGTCCCGGCGCATCGGCGCGCCGCCACCGTCGTGGTGGGTGTTGCCGATCGCTTCGACGTGCGTCTCGTCGCCGCGGCTGACGAGGGTCACGAGGCCGGGGATCTTCCCGGACTCGACGTGCCGCGTCAGGACGTCGCGCATCCGGCGCAGTCCGGTTTCGGAGAAGCCGGTGTTCTTGCCCATCATCAATCCCCCGTCGTTGTTCGCGAAGTGCTGAACGCAGGCGACGCTACATTGCGTTTATGGATGCGTCAACGAACTTCTTCGGGCAACTCGACCCGATGGAAAGGGTGATGTGGGCTTGACGTTGCAATGGCTATGGCACTAAACGCACGGCGGCCGCCCGGGGGTGGATTGCAATGGGGTCGGCGGTGGCCGCATACTGCGCACCGGGTGCGCGCACCGCCGACGAGGGGAGACGGGACCGATGCCCGGAGGAAGGCTGACCGGCGAGGACCGCCGGCACATCGCCGCCTGGCTGGCCGAGGGTCTCGGGTACACGGAGATCGGCCGCCGGCTGGGGCGGCCCGCCTCGACCGTGATGCGGGAGGTCACCCGCAACGGCGGCCCCGAGCAGTACGGGGCGGAGCGGGCGCAGGAGGCCACGCGGGAGCGGGCCCGCCGGCGCGGGCAGGCCCGGCCGCAGACGGCCCCGGACGGCGACGGTGACGGTGGCGGTGGCGGCGGCGACGGTGGCGGCGGTGACGGTCGCGGCAGTGGCCCCGGGCGGGATCCGCGGGCGGTCCGGGACTTCACGGAGTCCTTCACCGCCCTCCTCGCCCAGCAGGGCATGCCGCCCATGGTCTCCCGGGTGCTGGCCTGCCTGTACGTCACCGATACCGGCGCCCTCACCGCCGCCGAGCTGGTCCAGCGGCTGCACGTCAGCCCGGCGTCCGTCTCGCACGCCGTCGCCTGGCTCGAACAGCAGGGGATGATCCGGCGGGAACGGACCGCCGGAGAGCGCCGCGAGCGCTACGCCGTCGACGACGAGCTCTGGCTCCGCTCGCTGCTGGCGGCCGCGCAGATGAACGACGCCCTGGTGGCGGTGTCGCGACGCGGCGCGGAGGTCCTCGGCCCCGGGACCGCGGCGGGCGCGCGCTTCGAGGCCTCCGTCGAGCTGCTGTCCCTCGTGAACGAGTCCCTGCGGCAGGCCATGGAGCAGTGGCGGCGGAGGCTGGCCGGGCGGGACGCCGCCGGCGGGGCGTGAGGGGCGGCGTCAGGAGGGCAGCAGCCGCTGTTCCTTGGCCACCGCCACCGCTCCGGCGCGGGTGTCGACGCCGAGCTTGTCGTAGATGCGGCCCAGGTGGGTCTTGACCGTGGCTTCGCTGATGAACAGCGCGCGGGCGATGTCGCGGTTGCCCAGGCCCCGGGCCAGCTGGCCCAGGATGTCGAGTTCGCGGTCCGTGAGGGTGGGGCGCGTACCGCGCATGTGGGCCATCACCCGGCTCGCGACGGGCGCGGACAGGGTGGTGCGGCCCGCAGCCGCCGAGTGGATGGCGGCGAAGAGCTCCTCGGGGCGCTCCGCCTTCAGCAGGTAGCCGGTCGCGCCCGCGCCGATCGCCCGGGTGATGTCCGCGTCCGTGTCGTAGGTGGTGAGGACCAGGACGTGCGGCGGCCGGGGCAGGGCCGTGATGCGGCGGGTGGCTTCGACGCCGTCGATGCCCTCGCCGAGCTGGAGGTCCATCAGGACCACGTCCGGGCGCAGCTTGGCGGCCAGCGCGACGGCCTCCTCGCCGCTGCCCGCCTCGCCGAGCACCTCGATGTCCGGTTCGCTGCCGAGGAGCGCGAGGAGTCCGGCGCGGACCACCACGTGGTCGTCGCAGAGGAGGATCGTCGTCATCCTGTGGGCTCCAGGGGGATTGCGGCGGAGAGGACGGTGCCCTCGCCGGGGGTCGATTCGATCGTCAGGGTGCCGCCGAGCTGGCGTACGCGGGCGCGTATCGCCGGCAGTCCGTGGCCGCGGTCGGAGTCGGGTCCGTGGCCGTGGCCGTGGCCGGCGGGCGCGGGGGTGGCGGCGGTGAAGCCGGCGCCGTCGTCGGCGATGTCCAGGACGACCTGGTCGCCGAGGAAGCTGAGGGTCAGGGCGGCGGTGTGCGCGTGCGCGTGCTCGCGGATGTTGGCCAGGGCGCCCTGGGCGATGCGCAGCAGGGCGGATTCGGTGCGGTCCGGGAGGGGGACGGGGACGCCCTCCAGGTGGAAGCGGACCTCGACGCCGGGGCCGGCGTCCAGGGCGCGCAGGGCGTCGGCGAGGCCCGCGCCGTTGTCCAGCTCGGGCGGGGCGAGGTCGTGGACCAGGCGGCGGGCCTCGGCGAGGCCGCGGGCCGCGATGCCGGTGGCGGTACGGACATGCGCGCGGGCGGTGGCCGGGTCGGTGTCCCACGTGCGGTCGGCGGCCTGGAGCAGCATCTGCTGGCTGGACAGGTGCTGGGCCAGGGTGTCGTGGATCTCCATGGACAGCCGCTGCCGCTCGGCGAGGGTGCCTTCGCGGCGCTCGGTGGCGGCCAGTTCCCGGCGGGTGCGGATCAGGTCGTCGATCAGCGCGCGCTGGGCGCGGGCCTGGCGTTCCATGTGGACGAAGACGGCCGTGGCGAGGGCGGCGACGGCGGGTGGGGCCAGGAGGAGGTTCGGGTCGAAGGCGGTGGAGAGCTTGAGCTGGGCGGCGACGACGAAGACGGTGAGTACGCCGACCAGGGCGACGGCGGCGCGCGGGGGGAGGGTGCGCAGGGCCGTGAAGAACAGCGGTACGGCGCACCAGGCGAAGCTGGGCGCGAGCACCACGAGGACCACCCAGGTGGCGACGACCAGGCCGAGCCAGAGGCGGGGGCGGAGGGCGGGGGTGGCGCCGGTGCCGGGGGCGGGGGCGGCTCGGTTGACGCCGGCGGCGGGGCCCAGGACGTACAGCAGGGCGAGGGCGATGGAGAGGGAGATCACCCAGGGGGTGCGGGGCTCACCGGGGTGGCGGAGCAGGAACCGGGCCACCGAGGCGCCGAGCAGGAGGAAGAACGCCGTGTGCATGACGGTGGCGAGGGTGCGGGTGTCGGGGGCCCGGGTCACGGGGTGGCTCCTGTGGGTGGGGCGGGTGGTATCCATACTGCCTTTGCCCTGGCCGGGCGGTTGTCGGTGAGGGCAGCCGTGGCCTGGCGGGGCCGATGGTGCGCCGCTGCGCGGGGCCGGGTCGCCTACCCGCCCTTCCGCCGTTCCCCGGGGGCTCCGCCCCCAGACCCCCGCGCCTCAAACGCCGGCGGGGCTGATCAGCCCCGCCGGGCGGGGAGCAGCCAGGGGCGCGTCAGGAACAGCAAAACGGGCGGGCGGCCCCTGCGCATCGGCCGATCGGATGACCCTCGGGTCAGCCGGTGCGCCAAGCGGGGCGAGCCGGTACGGGGACGGGCCGGGGGCGGTTCGCCGCCGACGCTTGGAGGGAGCCAGCCGAGCCGCCGACCCACCAGGAGCAGACATGAACACCCGCACCCGCGTCCTCACCGGCACCGCCCTCGCCGTCGCCCTCGGCGCCGGGACGTTCGGCGCCGTCAGCGCGAGCGCCACCCCCGCCGAGAAGGACGCGGACAAGAACTTCACCACCTCGACCCACCTCACCATCGGTGCGGCCACCCGTGCCGCGCAGGCCGCGCTCGAGGCCGCCGAGAAGGAGCACCAGAAGGTCACCGTCGCGGTGGTCGACCGCAACGGCAACACCCTCGTCACCCTGCGCGGCGACGGCGCGGGTCCGCAGTCCTACGAGTCGGCGGAGCGCAAGGCCTTCACCGCCGTGTCCTGGAACGCCCCGACCTCCGTCCTCGTCGGCCGGCTCGCGCAGGCCCCGAACCTGAAGGACATCCCCGGCACCCTCTTCCTCGCCGGCGGCGCCCCCGTCCAGGCCGACGGCGCGCCCGTCGCTGGCATCGGCGTGGCCGGCGCCCCGAGCGGTGACCTGGACGAGAAGTTCGCCAAGGCCGGTGTGGAGGCCCTGCAGAAGTAAGGTCGGTGCGTGGAACTCAAGCGCCTGGCCGTCCCCGCCGTCACCGCCCTGCTCGTCCTGACCACGGGATGTACGGGGGCGACGGTGCAGGGGCGGCCGGGCGCTTCCGGTCTGCGTGACCCGTTCTTCCCCCGGGCCGGCAACGGCGGCTACCAGGTCGAGCACTACGCCCTGGACCTCGCCTACGACCCCGCCGACGGCCGCCTGCGCGGTACGGCCGTGATCACCGCGCGCGCCGAGCAGGGGCTCAGCTCCTTCAACCTCGACTTCAGCGGCCTGAAGGTCGAGGGGGTGGACGTGCAGGGTGCCCGCGCCCGCTACAACCGGACCGGCAGCGAGCTGACGGTGCGCCCGGCCCGGGACCTGAAGAAGGGCGAGGTCTTCCGTACGACGGTGGACTACGCCGGGCGGCCCAAGCCGGTCGTCGACCCGGACGGGTCCGAGGAGGGCTGGATCACCACCGGGGACGCGGCGGTGGGCGTGGGCGAGCCGGTGGGGTCGATGGGGTGGTTCCCCGGCAACCACCACCCCTCCGACAAGGCCACGTACGACGTGACCGTGACCGTGCCGGACGGCTACGAGGCCGTCTCCAACGGCGAGCTGCGCTCCCGCCGGGCGGTGGGGGAGGGGCGGACCGAGTTCGCGTGGCACAGCCCCGAGCCGATGGCCGGCTACCTGGCGACGGTGGCCGTCGGGAAGTTCAAGGTGAGCACCGGGCGCACGCCCTCGGGGGTCGCGGTGTACAACGCCGTCGCTCCCGGTGAGGCGGCGGGCAGCGCGGCCGCGCTGGCGCGGCTGCCCGAGATCGTCGAGTGGGGCAGTGCCAGGTTCGGCCCGTACCCCTTCGGGTCGGCCGGTTCGATCGTGATGCCCGCGCAGACCCTCGGGTACGCCCTGGAGACGCAGACCAAGCCGGTCTACTCGGGTGCGCCCGACGAGGAGCTGGTCCTGCACGAGGTGGCCCACCAGTGGTTCGGCAACTCGGTGTCGCCCGCGTCCTGGAAGGACATGTGGCTCAACGAGGGCTTCGCCACGTACGCGGAGTGGCTGTGGTCCGAGGACCGGGGCGGTGTCAGCGCGCAGCGCCGGTTCGAGGCGTTCCTGGCCGGCGACACCGGGGTCGACCGGGGGGCCGGCGAGGACTGGGGCGCCTTCCCGCCCGCCGCGCCGCCGGACGCCGCCCACATCTCCGACGCTCCGGTCTACTACCGGGGTGCGATGGTGCTGCACCGGATCCGGCAGGAGGTGGGGGACGGGGCGTTCTTCGCGCTGCTGCGGGGCTGGGCCGCCGACCACCGGCACGGCAACGCGAGCACCGCCGATTTCACCGCGTACGCGCAGCGGCTGACGGGGCACGACCTGAAGAAGGTGTGGGACGTCTGGCTGTACGGCGCGGGGCGTCCCAAGGGCTGACGCGCGAGCCCCCTGCCCGGGGGCCGGGAGGGGGCTGGGCGGGGGTGTCGCGGGTCAGACGTTGACGCCGAAGTCCTGGGCGATGCCGGTGAGGCCGGAGGCGTAGCCCTGGCCGACCGCGCGGAACTTCCACTCGGCGCCGTTGCGGTAGAGCTCGCCGAAGACCATGGCGGTCTCGGTGGCGGCGTCCTCGGAGAGGTCGTAGCGGGCGATCTCGGCGCCGCCGGCCTGGTTGACGACGCGGATGTAGGCGTTGCGGACCTGGCCGAAGTTCTGGCTGCGGGACTCGGCGTCGTAGATCGAGACCGGGAAGACGATCTTGTCGACGTCGGCGGGCAGGCCGGCGAGGTTGACGTTGATGGCCTCGTCGTCGCCCGAGCCCTCGCCGGTGCGGTTGTCACCGGTGTGGACGATGGTCTGGTCCGGGGTGGACTTGTTGTTGAAGAAGACGAAGTGGCCGTCGGAGACGACCTTGCCGGTGGCGTTGACCGCGATGGCCGAGGCGTCGAGGTCGAAGTCGACACCGGTCGTCGTACGGACGTCCCAGCCGAGGCCGACCGTGACGGCGCTGAGGCCGGGGGCCTCCTTCGAGAGCGAGACGTTGCCGCCCTTGGACAGGCTTACTGCCATTTTGACTGGTGTCCTTCCTCGTCACACGACCGCGATACGCGGTCAAGTTACCGCTGCCCTGCATAACGCGGCGAGGGGGCGCACAGGTTCCCGGGAGCGGGAAATACGGGTGACGGCGGCCCCGGCGGGGGCCGATCATAGGGCCATGCCTGGTCCCTATGTCATCCGCGGTTCGGTCGTGCTCCCCGAGGCGGAGCTCTCCTGGCGGTTCTCGCGTTCCTCCGGGCCGGGCGGACAGCACGTCAACACCTCCGACTCGCGGGTGGAGCTGCTCTTCGACGTGGCGGCGACCGGCGCGCTGCCGCCGGTGTGGAAGGAGCGGGCGCTGGAGCGGCTCGCGCCGCGGCTGGTGGACGGCGTGGTGACGGTACGGGCCTCCGAGCACCGCTCGCAGTTCCGCAACCGGGAGATGGCGCTGGTCCGCCTGGCCTCGCTGCTGGCGGAGGCCACGGCCCCGCCGCCGAAGCCGCGCCGCGCGACGAAGATCCCGCGGGGCATCAACGAGCGGCGCCTGCGGGAGAAGAAGGCCCGGGGCGAGACCAAGCGCGGCCGCACCGGCCGCGACTGGTAGCGGGACCTGCGGTCCCCGCCGGCAGGCCTACGGGGCCAGGTGGCGGTAGCGGCCGCGGAAGTACGTCAGCGGCGGCGCCTCCGGGACCGGCAGGGCCGCGCCGAGGACGTGCCCGACGACCAGGGTGTGGTCGCCCGCGGTGACCCGGGACTCGGTGCGGCACTCCAGGGTGGCCAGCGCCCCCGACAGCAGCGGCGCCCCCGAGAGGGCGCCGCGCACGTACGGGACCCCCTCGAAGAGCAGGCGGTCGCTGATCCGGCCCTTCATCGCGAAGCGGCCCGCGACCTGGAGCTGGCTGTCCGCGAGGAGGGAGACCGCCCACAGCGGCTGCTCCGCGAGCAGGTCGTCCATCCGGGACCCCTCGCGCACGCTCACCAGCACCAGCGGCGGGTCCAGGGACACCGACATGAAGGCGGTGGCCGTCATGCCGACGTCCTCGCCGCGCGGCCCGTCGGCGCTCAGGGGCGGCTCCTGCGCGGTGATCAGGCACACGCCGGACGCCAGCCGGGACATGGCGGCCCGGAACTCGTCGTTGCTCACCCCCTCAGGATGGGGGGTGGCCGCGTTCGCGGGGTGGACGGGAGCGGGGTGTACGGGGGTCGTCTTGGGCACGTACCGAACGCTAGTGCCGATATCGCGCGCCGCACATCGGCCGCGGGTCGGAGCCGCGTCCCCGCCTCGCGGCCTAGGCCGGGGCCCGTCGTTCGCTTCCGGAAACGGCCGGGAGCGCTCCCCCTCCCCCTGCGCCGCACGGCACGTCTTTATTCATCTCATGTGACTTGAGTCACAGAGAGCAAGATTTGTTGACCCTGTGTACCTGCCGCACAGCTCACTGTGATTCAGTGGACGGGACACCGCAACGAAACGCCGATGACAAACCTGGAGTTGCTGTCGAGGTCTCGGGGAGAGCGAGCAATGGAGACCGAGTCGGAGCCGTACGTCCGTCTTGCGACCCTGCGGCAGCTGCACCAGGTGGTGGCCGAACTCAACACGGCCCGGAGCCTGGCGGACACCCTGCAGACCGTCGTGGACGGCATCGTCCGCGGCCTCGGCTACGAACTCGCCTGTGTCAACCTCGTACGCCCTGACGGCGATCTCGTCGTCGCCGCCTTCGCCGGCGACCCCGCCGCCGAAGCCCTGATCACCGGCCGCGTCGGCTCCCGCGGCGCCTGGGAGCGCCGGCTGACCATGGGCGAGGACTGGGACGGCCTGCGCTTCATACCGCACACCGAGGGCTGGGTCCTGATGGAGGACGACGTCCCCCAGTGGCACACGGACGGCCCCGACCCGCGCTTCCTGGACGAGTGGCACCCCGAGGACCGGCTCTACGCCCCCATGTACGCGACGGGCGGGGAACTCCTGGGTGTCATCTCGGTGGACAGACCGCGCAACGGGCGCCGCCCCGGCGCGTGGGGGCGCGAGGCGCTCCAGATGTACGCCTTCCAGGCCGCCATTGCGATCAGCAACGCACGGCTGCGCGCGAACATGCAGCGGGCCCTGGTCCGGCTGGAGCGCGAGCAACAGGCCCTGCGGGCCAGCGAGGAGTCGTTCCGGCAGGCCTTCGAGTACGCGCCCAGCGGCATGGCCATCGCCGAGATGGGCGGCGACCAGCACGGCCGGCTGCTGCGCACCAACGACGCCCTGTGCCGGCTGTTGGGCCGGCCCGCCTCCGTACTGCGCCGCTACTCCTTCTCCGACCTCGTCCACCCCGAGGACATCGGCACCCTGCTGCGCACCTCGGCCGAGGGCGGCCGCGCCGAGCTGCGCCTGGGGCGGCGCGACGGCACGTACGTATGGGTCTCGCTGCGCAACTCGGTGGTCGCGGACGCCGCGGACGGGCCCCGCTTCCTCCTCACCCACGTCGAGGACATCGAGGAGCGCAAGCGGCACGAACTCCAGCTCGCGCACCGCGCCAGCCACGACTCCCTCACCGGCCTGCCCAACAGCGCCGAGCTGCGCTCGCGGCTCGGCGCGCGCCTGTGCCGGCGGCCCCAGTCCGTACGGGCCACCGCGGTGGAGGCGCTGGACGCGGCGTACGAGGGCCGCCCCGGGGCGGGTGGTGCCGGCGAGCACGGCTTTCCGCCCGACGGACAGCCCTACGGCTACGACACCGGCTTCGCCGCCGCCCCGGCCGGGCAGCCGGGCGAATCCTTCGACGTCCCCGGCGCGTTCCCGGGCGGCCCGGACGGCCCGTACGACCACCACGTGCACACGGTGGCGCCCGCCACGGACGTCGACGACGGCACCAAGGGGCTCGCGGTGCTCTTCTGCGACCTCGACGGCTTCAAGTCGATCAACGACCGGTTCGGCCACCACACCGGCGACGCGGTGCTGATCGAGGTGGCCCGGCGGCTGACGACGGGCGTCAGGGACGGTGACACCGTCGCCCGGCTGGGTGGCGACGAGTTCGTCGTCCTCGCCGACGGACTGGGCGCCGCGGACGCCGCCGACCTCGCCGTGCGGCTGCGCAACGCGATCATCCCGCCGATCCGCGTGGACGGCCGCGCGGTGCGCGTGGGGGCGAGTTTCGGGATCGGCTGGGCCAGCTGCGGGATGTCCGCGGACGAGGTGCTGCGCTCCGCCGACCAGCGGATGTACATCGAGAAGCGGTCCCGTTCCAAGGCGCACCGGCGGGCCGGCTGAGTCCGCGGGCCGCCCGTGGGCGCACGTGTTCGGGGTAGGCTCCCGTGGGTCGAAAGGAGTGACCTGCGATGACGACGCCCGCGAACAACGGCCCGCACGGTGGGGCGAACCAGCCCGAGGACGATGATCCGTTCGGCTACCTCTACGCGGACGGCCAGGCCGCCGGAGCCACCCCGCCCGGTCAGGGCGGCGGATACGGCTACCCCGGCCCGTCGGCCGGCGGACCGCCCGGCGCGCAGCCCGGCGTCCCCCGGACCTCGTACAACCAGGTGCGGACGGTCGGCGAGCGGACGTACGGCGGCCAGCGCGGCGCCGTGCCGCAGCAGCAGCCCCCGCAGGCCTACCAGGCCCAGTACCAGTCCCCGGAGGCCCTCCAGGCCGGCGGTTACGGGGTTCCGCAGCAGCCGTCCGCGCCGGGCCACTCCGCGACGGCGGCCCACGCTGGGCGCGGCGGGCACGGTGGCGGGCGCGGCTCCTCCGGCGGGTCGAGCCGGCGCGGTCTGCTGATCGCCGCGGTCGCGGTGGTCGCCGCGGTCGGCATCGGCATCGGCGCAGCCCTGATGTTCGGCGACAAGGGCGACAAGGACGAGAAGGCGCAGGGGAACCAGAACCAGCCGTCGTCGGCGCCCAAGAACTCCGACGGTCCGCAGGCCAGCGGTTCCCCGGCGCCGTCGGCGAGCCCGCTGCCCAAGGCGGACGCCTCCGGTTCCGGCATGAACCTGACGGGTGGTGCGGCGCTGACGGCCGTGGTGCCGGGTGCCAAGAGCGCGGGCGGCCAGTACGTCGGCAACTTCAACCAGACCGGCGCCGCGCTCACCTGGACGCTGGACGCGCCGAAGGCGTCCCAGTACAAGCTGAAGATCAGTTACGCGGTGCCGGGCAAGGCCGCGAGCACCACGCTCACCGTCAACGGCGAGCAGCAGACGCGGCCGATAAACATGGACAACTTCTCGCACGCCAAGCCGGGCGAGTGGGACAAGTGGACGTACACGCACTCCAACGTGGAGCTGAAGAAGGGTACGAACACGGTCAAGATCTCCTGCGAGACCGGCAACCAGTGCGAGATCATCATCGACCAGCTCTGGCTGGAGCCGCTGTAGCCGGTGCTCAGTCCGGCTGACCGGACGTCACCTTGACCGACCCCCGTACCTCTTCGTAGGTGCGGGGGTCGAACTCTCCCGCCGTCGGGGCGTGCACGGTGGCGGCGGAGAGGGCCACCGCGCGGACGAGGCGCTCGGGCCAGTCCAGGCCCCGCACCAGGGCGGAGAGCAGGCCCGCCACGGCGGAGTCGCCCGCGCCGGTCGGGTTGCCGCGCAGCGGGCGGGGCGGGGCGGCGTGCCAGGTGCCCTCGGGGGTGGCGGCGAGCAGCCCGTCGGCGCCCAGGGAGGTGACCACCGCGTGGGCGCCGCGGCGGCGGGCGTCGCGGGTGGCGGGCAGCGGGTCGCGGGAGCCGGTCAGCTCCGCGAGTTCGGCCGCGTTCGGCTTGATGATCTCCGGCCGGGCGGCGACGCCGCGCCGCAGGGCCTCGCCGCTGGTGTCGAGCAGCACCGGGGCGCCGGCCGCGCGGGCCGCCCGTACGAGGACCGCGTACGCGCCGACCGGCACGCCGGGCGGCAGGCTGCCGCACAGGGCCACCGCGCGGGCGCCGGGGAGGAGTTGGGCGTACCGCTCCAGGAAGGCGGCCCATTCGGCGGGGGAGATCTGCGGGCCGGGTTCGTTGAACTGGGTGGTGTCCCCGGTGCTCTCGTCGACGACGGCCAGGGTGCGCCGGGTGGTGCCCGCGCAGGGGACGAGGGCGTCGGTCACCCCGGGTGCGGCGGCGAGGAGTTCGCGTACGACCTGGCCGGTGGGGCCGCCCGCGAAGCCCGTCGCCGTGACGTCGTCGCCGAGCGCGGCGAGCACCCGGGCGACGTTCAGGCCCTTCCCGCCGGGGCGTTCGGTGACACCGGTGACCCGGTGGGAGGTGTGCGGCAGCAGTCGCGGCACCCGGTGGGTGACGTCGAGCGCGGTGTTGAGCGTCACGGTGAGGATCATGGCCAGCCCCGGTCTTGGTGTGTGCCGGGATCATGCCAAATCGAGGGCGGCCAGCCCAGCCCCGGGGGCGGGCCGCCTCCGGGAGGCCGGTCGAAGGGCTCGTTCAGTCCAGCGGGCTGACGATCCATTCGCCGCGCCGCATGACGCCCTTGACGTCGAACGCGGCGTCCAGGACCACCAGGTCGGCGTACTTGCCGGGCTCCAGCGAGCCGACCTCGTCGTAGAGGCCCAGCAGCTTGGCCGGGTTGGCCGAGATCGCCTGGACCACCGACTCGACGGGCAGCCGGTCCACCGTCACCGACCGCTTGAACGCGGTGTCCAGGGTCAGCGTGGAGCCGGCGATGGAGCCGCCCTCCACGAGCCGGGCCACACCGTCCTTGACCTCCACCTCCAGCGGGCCGAGGTGGTAGGTGCCGTCGCCGAAGCCGGCCGCGTCCATGGCGTCGGTGATCAGCGCGACGCGGTGGGCGCCCGCGTGGTGGAAGGCCAGCTCCAGCATGGCCGGGTGCAGGTGGGTGCCGTCGTTGATCAGCTCGACGGTGACCCGCTCGTCCTCCAGCAGCGCGGCGATCGGGCCGGGGGCGCGGTGCTCCAGGCCGGGCATGGCGTTGTAGAGGTGGGTGGCGACGGTCGCGCCGGCGTCGATGGCCTGGCGGGTCTGGTCGTACGTGGAGTCGGTGTGGCCGATCGCGGCGATGACCCCGTGCTCGGCCAGCAGCCGTACGGACTCCAGGCCGCCGGGGAGTTCGGTGGCGAGGGTGACCATGCGCGCGGTGCCGTGCGCGGCGTCGACCAGCTTGCGGACCTCGGCCGGGTCGGGGTCGCGCAGCAGTTCCTCCTTGTGCGCGCCCTTGCGGCAGGGGTTGATGAAGGGGCCCTCGAAGTGGATGCCGGCGATCTCGCCCTGCTGGGTGAGCTCGGCGAGCAGCCCGGCGCGGCGGGCCAGTTCGTCCAGGTCGCCGGTGACGGTGGAGGCGACGAGGGTGGTGGTGCCGTGCTCGCGGTGGGTGCGCACCCCCTTGAGGACCTCCTCGGCGGTGCCGGAGGTGAAGGAGGCGCCGCCGCCGCCGTGGTTGTGCATGTCCACGAAGCCGGGGACGATCCAGTGCCCGGTCAGGTCGACGACGCGTGCGTCGTCGGGGGCGCTGCCGGCGACGCGGGCGCCCTCGACGATGACGCGGCCGCCCGCCACGATCCCGGTGGGCAGCACCACCCTCGCGCCGGAGAGAACGGTGCTCTGTGCGCTTCCGGACATCAGGCCGGTACCTCCGTGGCGAGTAGGTCCCAGGCGAGCAGCCCTGCGCCCAGGCATCCGGCGGTGTCCCCGAGGGCGGCCGGAACGATGTCGGGCAGCCGCTGGAACGTCACGCGTTCCCCCACGGCCGTCCGCAGCGGTGTGAACAAGGTTTCCCCGGCCTCGGCGAGGCCGCCACCGATGATCAGCGTGCTGGGGTCCAGCAGGGTGAGCGCGGTGACCAGCCCGTCGGCGAGGGCGGCGACGGCGGCCAGCCAGATCGCGCGGGCGGCCGGGTCGCCGGAGGCGACGGCCTTGGCGCAGTCGGCGGCGTCCGCCTCGGGGTCACCGGAGGCGGCGGCCCAGGCCCGGCTGACGGCGGAGGCGGAGGCCAGGGTCTCCAGGCAGCCGTACTGGCCGCAGCCGCAGGCGGGGCCGCCGGGGCGGACCACGATGTGCCCGATCTCGCCGGCGTAGCC
This sequence comes from Streptomyces sp. NPDC048352, assembly GCF_040651895.1. Lineage (NCBI taxonomy): Bacteria > Bacillati > Actinomycetota > Actinomycetes > Kitasatosporales > Streptomycetaceae > Streptomyces > Streptomyces sp. NPDC048352. The sequence continues at coordinate 23,368 of NZ_JBEZKZ010000024.1, read as the reverse complement.
GTGGGCGCCGGCCTCGATGCGGCCGGCGATGCCGATGGCGCCGGCGATGCCCGTGCCGAGCGGGACGAAGAGGAAGCGGTCGGCGCCCGCGCCCGCGCCGATGCGGCCCTCGGCGAGTCCGCCCGTACGGACGTCGTGGCCGAGGGCGACCGGGATCCCGCCGAGGCGGGCGCCGAGGAGGTCGCGCATCGGTACGTCGCGCCAGCCGAGGTTCGCCGCGTAGACGGCGAGGCCCCGCTCGGCGTCGACGATGCCGGGGACGGCGACGCCAGCGGCGGAGGCGGTCGTGCCGAAGCGCTCCCGGCCGATGCCGAGGAGCTCGGCGGCGAAGTCCAGGATCGTCTCGACGACGGCTTCGGCGCCCCGCTCGCGGCCGGTGGCGCGGCGGGCCTCGTGCAGCAGGGAGCCGTCCGCGCCGATGAGGGCGGCCTTGATCCCGGTGCCGCCCACATCGAGGGCGATGACGTGTTTCACGGGTTTCACAGCAGACAGTCTCGCGTGCTCGGCGGGGAAAGGTCTAGTCCATTGGGCGGGATTGTTGAGCGGCCATACAAATCCGGGCCGGTATCCGGACACGGTCCGGACACGGTCCTGCGCGCGACCCCGTTCCGGATGTGGCGGAGCCGTCAAAGTGGTGTAGACCTTATGACGGATCGTACGTACAACCAGGGGTGGATCGAGAACTGTGAAGGGCCGTTACCTGAGGCCGGCCGCGTCCGGCGCCGCGCTGTGCCTGACCGTGGCGACGCTGGCGGGCTGTGGAACGCTGTCCGGCCTCGCCGGGGACAACGAGGTGACCCTGCGGGTCGTGGCGGCCGACTACGGGGACAATCCGCAGAACTCCTCCGCCGGCTACTGGAAGGACCTCGCCGCCTCCTTCGAGAAGGACAACCCCGGCGTCCACGTCGAGGTGAGCGTCTACTCCTGGTCGGAGGTCGACGCCAAGGTCGCCGAGATGGTCAAGGCCGGCAAGGCCCCCGACATCGCGCAGATCGGCGCCTACGCCGACTACGCCGAAGCCGGCAAGCTCTACACCGCCGACGAGCTGCTGTCCGTCACCACCGAGGCCGACTTCCTCGCCCCGCTCGCCGACGCCGGCAAGGTCAAGCGGGTCCAGTACGGCATGCCCTTCGTGGCCAGCACCCGGCTGCTCTTCTACAACCAGAAGCTGCTCGGCGACGCCGGGGTCATCCCCAAGGACAGCACCGCGGGCTGGCAGCCGAAGAGCTGGGCGGACCTGGAGGCGGCCGCCAAGAAGCTGAAGGCGGCGAACGTCCCGACCCCCTTCGCGCTGCCCCTGGGCCGCGAGGAGGCGCAGGCCGAGACGATGATGTGGATGCTCTCGGGCGGTGGCGGCTACACCGACAACGAGGAGGCGTACGCGATCGACTCCCCGGAGAACGTCAAGTCGCTGGAGTTCCTCCGCGACAAGATGGTCGGCCAGCAGCTGACCGGCCCGGTCGAGCCGGGCAAGCTGGACCGCCAGGCCGCCTTCGACGCCTTCACGCGCGGCGAGGTGGGCATGCTCAACGGCCACCCGACGCTGCTGAAGCAGGCCGCCGGCAAGGGCGTGCGGTTCGGCATGGTGCCCATGCCGACCGTCGACGGCACCGACCACTCCGCCATGGGCGTCGCGGACTGGGTGATGGCCTTCAAGAACGGCCACCGCAAGGAGTCCGGGAAGTTCCTGGACCACCTGTTCTCGGCGAAGAACGTGACGACCTTCACCAACACCTACGACCTGCTGCCGGTCACCACCAGCGGCTACCGGGCCATGGCCGCCAGTACGGGCGGCTCGGCGACGCAGCTGAAGACCTTCCTGGCGGCCCTGCCGAACGCCCGGCTCTACCCGGTGGGCAAGAAGTCCTGGGCGGGCGTCAGCGAGGACGTGAAGCAGAACATCGGCAAGGCCGTCCAGCCGGGCGGACAGCCCGCGAAGGTCCTGGAGGAGATCGCGACGACGGCGCGCAAGGCGGACGGGGAGCGCTGAGGGCGGGCGCGCGAGGGGCCCGGCGCGGGCGCGGGAGGGGCGCGGGGCCGGCCGGGGGCGGTGTCGGTGGGCGGCGTTAATGTGGCCGTATGACGGATGGCGGGCAGGCGGGTGACACGGGGGCGGAGGCGGCGCAAGGCCGGCTGACCGCCGCCGAGGCCGCCGTGCTCGCGTACGAGGGCCGCAGCTGGCCCGGCCCCGGCGCCAAGGAGCGGGCGATACGGGAGGGGCTGGGGCTCACCCCGGTCCGCTACTACCAGCTGCTCAACGCCCTCATGGACGACCCCCGCGCCCTCGCCCACGCCCCGGGCACCGTCAACCGCCTGCGCCGCATCCGCGAGGCCCAGCGGGCACGGCGCTAGGCCGTCGCGGAGGCGGGGTGGGCGGGTCAGGGCCGCCCCGGTAGGGTCGTCCGTATGGGGAGCCAGCCGCACGACCTGCCGCCTATGCCCGTGCCCGCCACCGCAGCCGGACGCGAGGGACTCGAAGCCCTCCTGCGCACGCCGCGCAGAGCCGTCGTCGCGCTCGACTTCGACGGCACCCTCGCCGAGATCGTCCCCGACCCCGACCAGGCCCGCGCCCACCCCGCCGCCGTCCCGGCGCTCGCCGAGCTGGCGCCCCGGGTCGACGCGGTCGCCGTCGTCACCGGCCGCCCGGCGGGCGTCGCCGTACGCCACGGCGGCTTCGCGGGCGTGCCCGGGCTGGAGCACCTCGTGGTCCTGGGCCACTACGGCGCCGAGCGCTGGGACGCGGTCACCGGCAGCGTCCGCGCCCCCGCCGAACACCCCGGGGTCGCCGCCGTACGGGCGGAGCTGCCGGGCTTCCTGGACGCGATCGGGGCGTGGCGCGGGACCTGGATCGAGGAGAAGGGCCGGGCGCTGGCCGTCCACACCCGCCGCGCCGAGGACCCGGAGGCCGCCTTCCAGGCCCTGCGCGAGCCCCTCGCGGAGCTGGCGGCCCGGCACGGGCTGATGGTCGAGCCGGGCCGGGCGGTGCTGGAGCTGCGCCCGCCGGGCATGGACAAGGGCGTCGCCCTGACGGAGTTCCTGGCCGAGCGGGACGCCGAGGCCGTCCTGTACGCGGGGGACGACCTGGGTGACCTCGCGGCTTTTTCGGCGGTGGAGAAGCGCCGCGCCGACGGCCTCCCGGGGCTGCTGGTGTGCAGCGGCTCGGCGGAAGTCCCCGAACTCGCGGCCCGAGCCGACCTGGTCCTCCCGGGCCCGGCGGCGGTGACGGCCTTCCTGGCCCGCCTGGCGGCGGCCCTCCGGGACGCGTAGCCGGGCCGGGCCCGGGGAGCGGGCCAGGACACCGCTCCCCGTCCGTCCCCCCGTCCCCCGCCCCCTCACCCCCGCAGGGCCTCCAGTTGTGCCGTGAACCAGGCCGACGGGGGGAGGGTCGTGGCGGCTGCCGCGAGGCGTTTGGTGCGGGCCGTGCGCTCCTCCGGCGGCATCGACAGGGCCTCGTGGAGTGCGGCGGCCGTCGCCGAGACGTCGTACGGGGTGACCGTCAGGGCGTCCCCGCGCAGTTCCTCGTACGCCCCCGCCCCCGTGGACAGGACCAGCGCGCAGCCCTCCTCCGACACCACCGGAATCTCCTTCGCGACGAGGTTCATCCCGTCCCGCACCGGGTTGATCAGGGCCACGTCCGCCAGGCGGTACGCGGCCAGCGAGCGCGCGAAGTCGTCCTCCACGGAGAGGAGGACCGGCTGCCAGTCCTCGGTGCCGAACTCCGCGTTGATCTCCGTGGCCAGGTCGCGGACGGACGCGGTGTAGTCCCGGTACACCTTCAGGTCCTGCCGGGAGGGGTACGCGGACGCCAGGTGCACCACGCGGCCGCGCCACTCGGGGTGGACCGTCAGCAGCTCCCGGTAGGCCAGCAGCCCGCGCAGGATGTTCTTCGACAGTTCGGTGCGGTCGACGCGGACGATGGTCTTGCGGTCGCCGACCTCCGCCCGCAGCGCCGCCAGCTTGTCGTCCACCTCGGGGCGGTGGGCGAGGGCCCGCAGGTCGTCCCCGTCGACGCCGAGGGCGAAGACCCCGACGTCGGTGCGCTTGTGCCGCACGGGGCTGTTGGGGTTCTTGTGGACGTAGCGGGCCTCCGCCGGATCCACCCCGGCCGGGGACTTCGGCTCGGCGATGCCCCGCTCGTCGTCCAGGTGCGCGCCGGCCATGAAGGTGTGCGCCCACGCCCAGGTGTGGAAGCCCACCAGGTCCGCGCCCAGCATCCCCCACACCAGCCGGCTGCGGACGTCGTCCGGGAGCATGTCCAGGAACTCCCGCGACGCCCAGGGGGTGTGCGTGAAGTGGGCGATCCGCAGGTCCGGCCGCAGTTCGCGCAGGGCGCCCGGGACCAGGGCCAGGTGGTAGTCCTGGACCAGGACCGACGCGCCCTCGGCGGCCTCCTCGGCCAGCGCTTCGGCGAAGGCCTGGTTGTAGGCGGCGTACGACTCCCAGCGGCGGCGGAACGCCGCGTCGAAGACCGGCTCGCGCGGGACGTCGTAGAGGTGGTGGTGGGTGAACCAGAGCACCGAGTTGGCGATGCCGTTGTACGCGTCGTCGTACACCGCCGGGTCGATGTCCAGCATCCGGACGCCCGGCTCGGAAACGCCCCGGCGGACCGCCTCCCGGTCGGCGTCGGACAGGGCCGCGCAGATCCACAGGGCCTCCGGCTGCGCGGCGAGCGCCGCGGACAGGCCGGAGACCAGGCCGCCACCGCCGCGGCGTGCGCTGAGGGTGCCGTCGGCGGCGAGGGCGTACGAGAGCGGGCCGCGGTTGGCGGCGACGAGTACCTGAGAAGCCATGCCGCGAACCTAGCCCGGGTCCTCCTCGCTCAAACGTCCGGGAATTGTCCGGTTCGTCACGCCCTGGCCGCGCCGCGCCCCGCGCCACCCGCGCGGCCCGCGCCTCACGCCACCCGCCGGCCCGCGTACTCCTCGACCTCCACCATCGGCGGCCGCTCCTCCGTGTCCACGGGGTACGTGCGCGGAACGAACCCGTCCGGCCCCCGCTCGAACTGCGTCAGCTCCGGCCGTACGAGATGGCCGCGCGAGAGCCGCAGCTGCGCGGTGCGGTAGATCGCCGCGGCCATCCGGCCCAGCGCCCGCCCGTCCTGGTGCCGGTGCAGCCGGACCCCCACGTCCACCTGGGCCAGCGCGTCCAGCCCGGCCGTGTGCAGCGCGTCCACCAGCAGGCCCAGTTCCACCCCGTACCCGACGGGGAACGGCAGCCGCTCCAGCAGGGAGCGGCGTACCGCGTACTCACCCCCCAGCGGCTGGACGAACCCCGCCAGCTGCGGCCAGTGGAGGTTCAGCAGGGGCCGTGCCACCAGCTCCGTCACCCGGCCGCCCTGCCCGGGCGCGTCCCCCAGCGGGCGGTCGTACATCGCCTTGACGAACTGCACCTGCGGGTCGGTCAGCAGCGGCCCGACGATCCCCGAGACGAAGACGGAGTCGAAGTCCCGCAGGTCGGCGTCCACGAAGCAGACGACGTCCCCGGTCGTGGCCAGCAGCGAGCGCCACAGCACCTCGCCCTTGCCCGGCAGGGCCGGGAGCCGCGGCAGGATCGCGTCGCGGTGCACCACCCGGGCGCCGGCCTCCGCCGCGACCTCGGCCGTACGGTCGGTGGAGCCCGAGTCGACCACCACCAGCTCGTCCACCAGCGGGACCGCGAGCCCCTCCATCAGGTCGCGCCGGATCACCTCGACGATCTGCCCGACGGTGGCCTCCTCGTCGAGCGCGGGCAGCACCACGCTGACCGTCGTCCCGGCCGCCCGTTTCCGGTCGAGCAGCTGGTCGAGCGGTCGGTCGGCGGCGGACCAGGAGCGGTCTGCCAGCCAGCGCTCCACCTCATCCAGCACTCTCAGCACTCCCTGGCTTCTCTGCGGCACTCGGCGGTTTGCGGCCGAATCGTGATCCATCTCGCGGTTCGGACGGCTGTCTCAACCGCCCGTCCCTTCGGTTACAGTCTTGAACAACGCGAAGGACCGCCGCATGCCGGGGGTCCCGCGCGACAAACGCACCGGCGCGCCACAGAGCGCGTGTGCCGGTGCCATACCGCTCATCCAGAGGGGCAGAGGGACACGGCCCGTTGAAGCCCCGGCAACCCTCCAGTCGGTTCTCGCACGCGCGGGGCCCCGGCTAGGGAAGGTGCCAATTCCGTCTCATGGCGAAGTGCGCCATGGGGAAGATGAGGAGAAAGGGCCTCGCCATCATGGCTGCACAGACTGTCGCCACCTCTGCCGATCTCGGACCCGCCACCGGCCTTTCCTGTCGCGAGTGCGGTACCCGCTTCGAACTGGGCCCCATCTTCGCCTGCGCCGAGTGCTTCGGCCCGCTGGAAGTGGCCTACGAACTGCCGCTCGGCGACCCCGAGGCCCTGCGCGCCGCGATCGAGGCCGGCCCGGACAACATCTGGCGCTACGCGCCGCTGCTGCCCGTCCCGGCGGACGTGGCCTCCAAGCCGAGCCTGAACCCCGGCTTCACCCAGCTCGTGGACGCGCAGAACCTGGCCAAGGAGCTGGGCGTCACCGGCAAGCTCTACGTCAAGGACGACTCCGGCAACCCGACGCACTCCTTCAAGGACCGCGTCGTCGCCATCGCCGTCGAGGCCGCCCGCGCCTTCGGCTTCACCACCCTCTCCTGCTCCTCCACCGGCAACCTGGCCGGCGCCGTCGGCGCCGCGGCCGCCCGGGCCGGATTCCGCTCCTGCGTGTTCATCCCGCACGACCTGGAGCAGGGCAAGGTCGTCATGGCCGGTGTCTACGGCGGCGACCTCGTCGGCATCGAGGGCAACTACGACGACGTCAACCGCTTCTGCTCCGAGCTCATCGGCGACCCGCTGGGCGAGGGCTGGGGCTTCGTCAACGTCAACCTGCGCCCCTACTACGGCGAGGGCTCCAAGACCCTGGCGTACGAGATCTGCGAGCAGCTCGGCTGGCAACTGCCCGACCAGATCGTCGTCCCGATCGCGTCCGGCTCCCAGCTGACGAAGATCGACAAGGGCCTCCAGGAGCTGATCAAGCTCGGCCTGGTCGAGGACAAGCCCTACAAGATCTTCGGCGCCCAGGCCGAGGGCTGCTCCCCGGTCTCGACCGCCTTCAAGGCCGGCCACGACGTGGTCCGCCCGCAGAAGCCGAACACCATCGCCAAGTCGCTGGCCATCGGCAACCCGGCGGACGGCCCGTACGTCCTGGACATCGCGCGGCGCACCGGCGGCTACGTCGAGGACGTCACCGACGAGCAGGTCGTCGAGGCCATCAAGATCCTCGCGCGGGCCGAGGGCATCTTCGCCGAGACCGCGGGCGGCGTGACCGTCGGCGTGACGAAGAAGCTCATCGAGAACGGGCTGCTCGACCCGGCGCTGACGACCGTCGTCCTGAACACCGGTGACGGCCTCAAGACCCTGGAGGCGGTGTCCGGGGACACCGGGCAGACCGCCACCATCCGCCCGAGCCTGGACGCGTTCCGCGCCGCCGGGCTGGCCTGACCCTTCCCTCCGACACCCGGAAAGGCGGTAGCGCCATGAGCGTCAACGTCCGCATCCCCACCATCCTGCGCACCTACACCGGCGGCGTCGCCGAGGTCCCGGCCGAGGGCTCGACCCTCGCCGAGGTCATCGACTCCCTGGAGCAGAACCACCCGGGCATCGCCGCGCGCGTCCTGGACGACCAGGGCAAGCTGCGCCGCTTCGTGAACGTCTACGTCAACGACGACGACGTGCGCTTCGAGGGCGGCCTGCAGACGGCGACGCCGGACGGCGCGGGCGTCTCGATCATCCCCGCCGTCGCCGGCGGCTGCTGACGCGCGGGTGACGCGCTGACCTTTCATAAACAGAATTGCCCCCTCCGCTAATAAGCGGAGGGGGCAATTCTGCTTGATTGGGCGCGGTAGAGTTGGGCAGTCCCCTCCGCTGTTCTTGCCCGCCGCATATGAGCGGGCCGCCGGATGGTTGACATTGAGTCAACATGCGCGTGCCTTTTGGGCCTTTGGTGCCGCTTGTCTGGCCCGAGTTGCCCTGGAATACTGCAAATTTTCACTCTATTTCAAGCTTTCCGCGTGTCCAGATTTCTCGGCGGATTGACCTGTTGCTGACAGCACCGGTGCGGATACATTCAGCCGCGGTCGAGGCGTTCCGGCGCAAGTTCTGACCCGGGACCGCGAAGTGCGGTCCCGCGCAAGGGCCAGTAATAGGGGAGTTAGGCATGGCTCAGGGCACCGTCAAGTGGTTCAACGCGGAGAAGGGCTACGGCTTCATCGCGGTCGACGGTGGTGCGGATGTGTTCGTCCACTACAGCGCCATCCAGATGGACGGGTACCGCACCCTTGAAGAGGGTCAGCGGGTCGAGTTCGAGATCTCGCAGGGCCAGAAGGGTCCGCAGGCTGACATGGTCAAGCTCGCGGCCGGCTGAGTCGAAGCGCGATCGGCCACCGACGCTCGCACACACGCATGAGGGGCCCACATCCTGGACAGGGATGCGGGCCCCTCCTGCGTGTCGGCCCCAGGTCGCCTGCGTGTTGCCGGAAGCCGCTTGCACTCGCGGGGGTCGAGTGCTAATCATTGGCGTTAGCACTCTCCTGGTGAGAGTGCTACTCAGACGAGGACCGGGCCGGTGAGGCCCGCAGGGTCCGGCGGGAAGGAACCGCCGGGTCCGCAGGCCGTCCGTCGCGGGCGCGGGCGCGGTCCGGAGCAATCCACCCTCCCCTGACGCCTGGCGGCGTAGGGGGAACCCCAGTCCTGGAGGACCACTTCAGATGGCCAAGATCATTGCGTTCAACGAGGAGGCCCGGCGCGGTCTCGAGCGTGGCATGAACCAGCTCGCCGACGCCGTCAAGGTCACCCTTGGCCCCAAGGGTCGCAACGTCGTCCTTGAGAAGAAGTGGGGCGCGCCCACGATCACCAACGACGGCGTCTCCATCGCCAAGGAGATCGAGCTCGAGGACCCGTACGAGAAGATCGGCGCCGAGCTGGTCAAGGAAGTCGCCAAGAAGACGGACGACGTCGCCGGCGACGGTACGACCACCGCCACCGTCCTCGCCCAGGCGCTCGTCCGCGAGGGCCTGCGCAACGTGGCCGCCGGTGCCAACCCGATGGCCCTCAAGCGCGGTATCGAGAAGGCCGTCGAGGCCGTCTCCGCTGCCCTGCTGGCCCAGGCCAAGGATGTCGAGACCAAGGAGCAGATCGCTTCCACGGCCTCCATCTCCGCCGCCGACACCCAGATCGGCGAGCTCATCGCCGAGGCCATGGACAAGGTCGGCAAGGAAGGCGTCATCACCGTCGAGGAGTCCCAGACCTTCGGTCTGGAGCTGGAGCTCACCGAGGGCATGCGCTTCGACAAGGGCTACATCTCGGCGTACTTCGCCACCGACATGGAGCGTATGGAGGCGTCCCTGGACGACCCGTACATCCTGATCGTCAACTCCAAGATCGGCTCGGTCAAGGACCTGCTGCCGCTCCTGGAGAAGGTCATGCAGTCCGGCAAGCCGCTGCTGATCATCGCCGAGGACGTCGAGGGCGAGGCCCTGTCGACCCTGGTCGTCAACAAGATCCGCGGCACCTTCAAGTCCGTCGCCGTCAAGGCCCCGGGCTTCGGCGACCGCCGCAAGGCCATGCTCGGCGACATCGCCATCCTCACGGGCGGCACGGTCATCTCCGAGGAGGTCGGCCTCAAGCTGGAGAACGCCGGTCTCGACCTGCTCGGCCGCGCCCGCAAGGTCGTCATCACCAAGGACGAGACCACCATCGTCGACGGTGCCGGTGACAGCGACCAGGTCCAGGGCCGCGTCAACCAGATCCGCGCCGAGATCGAGAACTCCGACTCGGACTACGACCGCGAGAAGCTCCAGGAGCGCCTCGCGAAGCTGGCCGGCGGCGTGGCCGTCATCAAGGCCGGTGCCGCGACCGAGGTCGAGCTCAAGGAGCGCAAGCACCGCATCGAGGACGCCGTGCGCAACGCGAAGGCGGCCGTCGAGGAGGGCATCGTCGCCGGTGGTGGCGTGGCCCTGCTCCAGGCCTCCTCGGTCTTCGAGAAGCTCGAGCTCACCGGTGACGAGGCGACCGGCGCCAACGCCGTGAAGCTCGCGCTGGAGGCCCCGCTGAAGCAGATCGCCGTCAACGGCGGTCTCGAGGGCGGCGTCGTCGTCGAGAAGGTGCGCAACCTGGCCGTCGGCCACGGTCTGAACGCCGCGACCGGCGAGTACGTCGACATGATCGCCGAGGGCATCATCGACCCGGCGAAGGTCACGCGCTCCGCCCTGCAGAACGCCGCGTCCATCGCCGCGCTCTTCCTGACCACCGAGGCCGTCATCGCCGACAAGCCCGAGAAGGCCGGTGCCCCCGCGGGCGGCGGCATGCCGGGTGGTGACATGGACTTCTGATCCGCCTCTGGCTGATCGGCTGTTCTCGAACGAGGGCGGCACCCCCGGCGGGGTGCCGCCCTCGGGCGTTCCCGGAGACGGACGGCGGTGCCCGGCTGCCGGGACGGATCACCATCGGTCCCCGGGTTTTGATTGACTGGGGACATGAGCGATCTGTTCGTCAAGATCTGCGGGCTGCGGACCGTGCACGACGTCGACGTGGCCGTGGCGGCCGGGGCCGACGCCGTCGGGTTCGTCTTCGCGCCCGGCAGCCCCCGGACCATCGGCGCCGCCGAGGCCCGGGAGCTGGCCGCGCGGGTGCCGGGCGGGGTGCTGACCGTCGGGGTGTTCCGCGGGCAGTCCGTCGAGAAGGTGCGCCGGCTCACCGAGGAGAGCGGCGTACGCGGCGTACAGCTGCACGGCGACGAACCGGCCGCACACTACGCGGAACTGCGTGCCCCGGGGCGTACGCTGCTGCGCGCCACCGCCGAGCACGTCGGGCGGTGCGGGGAGTACGGGGAGGACCTGCTGCTCATCGACGCCCCCGACCCGGGCTCCGGCAAGCCCTGGAACTGGGGGTCCGCGGAATTCCGGGCGCCCGCCGGGCGGTGGCTGCTGGCCGGCGGGCTGAACCCGGGCAACGTGCGGGAGGCCGTCGAGGCGACGCGGGCCTGGGGCGTGGACGTCTCCAGCGGTGTCGAGCGGGAGCGCGGCGTGAAGGACCCCGGGCTGATCCGCGCCTTCATCGAAGCGGCGCGGGGTTCCTCGCACGGGTGACGCCGCGGGCGTGGGCGGCGGGTGTGGGCGGTGGCGGCCCGGCGTGCCGCCATAAGCCCGCGGAGCTAGCCTGGAACTGGACGCAGGTGCCCGGCGCGCGGGTTCTGGACCGCTGAACTGCCGGTCCAGGCGGGCGGGTCCGAGGTGGACGAGGCCGTGTGCGCCCCCTCCTCCCCCGCCTCATCGCACCCGGGCCCTCGGCGCGCTCGCGCCATCGAGACGTCCGCCTCCATCGGTGCTTTCCCGGCAAGGAGGGAACGCATGAACAGGCATGCCCGTTATGCACTTCTCGCCCCGCTCCTGGTCACCGCGGTCGCCATGCCGCCCACGATGGCCGCCCAGGCCGCCCCCGCCCCGCTCACGCCGTCCGCCGCCCCCCAGGCGGCCTGCAAGCTCGTCGTGGCCCCCGGCACGAATCCCGTCGAGTACGACCTGGTGATGACCGGCTTCAGGGGCGGTCAGCTGCTCAGGGTGTCGGGCCCGGAGAAATTCCAGCGCAACGCCAACGGCGCGGGCTCCGTCACGGAAGAGGACGTCAAGAAGGGCGCCTACACCGTGACGAGCGGCTGGGGCAGGAACGAGCGGAAGACAGGCTGCACCAAGGATCCCAGGCCGCCCGCGCCCGTCAAGGTCCGGATCACCGACGCGGACATCACGGGCGCGTCCACCACTCCCGCAGCGGTCGACTGCTCCAAGCCGCAGAACGTCACGTTCCAGGGCAAGTTCACCGGTACCGGAACCGGCGAGGTCGACTACTTCTGGTCGGGCCAGGGCAAGCAGTCCGCGCCTTCCCTCAAGTTCAACGCCCCGGAGACCCCGACCGGTCCGTTCGTCGTGAAGTCCCCCACGCGCGGGGCGCCCAATGAACCGGCCCCCAAGGTGGTCGCCAACCTCTCGGCGGGCAACGTGGCCGACTCGTTGACGTTCACGCTCACCTGCGCGCCCGGGACCTGACCGGTCGCCCGCGCCCGTGCCGCCGCCCCCGCACCCCCGAGTGCCGGGGCCGCGGTGTGTCCGCGCCGGTGCGCAGGGGGCGCACGACGGACCGTGCTCGCGCAACTACTCTCCGCAAAAATCGCGGTGCGTTCGGGTCGTGCCGGGGCATAGGCACCGTATGGTCACGCCACCGCTCGCATGGCTACGGCGCGTGACGCCGCGCCGCCTCTCGCCCGTCTTCACCGCCGACTTCTCCTCCGCCGCCCAGTGGGTGGCGGGCCGTTCCTGGGCCTATCCCGACGGCGGCCCCGTCAACCCAGGCGACAACAAGCTCGACCACCTGACCGCCGACCCCGCCTACAGCCGCACCGGCACCTTCCGCGCGACCCTGCGCCCCGACGGGAACTGGGACGCCGGGCTGCTCACCACCGAGGGCAGCGACGAGGGCTTCGAGGTCCGCACCGGCGACGTCCTGGAGGCCCGGGTCCGGCTGCCGGAGGAGACCGGCGCCTGGCCCGCCATCTGGACCTGGCGGGACGGGGGCCAGGAGATCGACGTCTTCGAGTACCACCCCGACAACCCCGACCTGCTGGAGCTGTCCAACCACGTCCGCCAGGCCCACCGCTACCACCGCGACCCGGCCGTCCACCCGGGCGCGTGGCTGGACCTGGAGGTGGAGTTCGGCCGCAGATCCGTCGTCTGGTGGGTCAACGGCCGGCGCGTCTACTCCGACGGCCGGGGCGTCGGCCGGGGCTGGCACGCGTACCTGATCGTCAACCTGTCCGTCTCCGCCGGCCGCTACCACCCCGCGCCCGGCCCCGGCCTCACCGAGATGTCGTACGAGGTGTCGCGGCTGCGCGTCCTGCGGACCTGAGGGAGACGGCCCTCAGGCGGGGACGCCCGTCGCCGCGCCGTCCTCCTCGACGGACTCCACGACCGGGGTGTCCCGCAGCGCCTCCACCTGCTCGGGGGTGAGGCGGGCGGCGAAGCCGTTGGCCACCTCGCGGAAGACGTGCGTCGGCCGGATCCCGTAGGCGGCCGCGACGGCGGCCGGGTCGAGGCCCTCCCGGACGCTGACGAGGTACGACGGCTCGTCGGCGGCCGGGACCGCCCAGGCGGCGGGCGCGGGCGCGGCGTGGGCGGGCAGGGCGACGGGCAGGGCGGCTACGGCGGCCAGTGCGGCGGCGGCGACGGCGGCCGCCCGCAGGGGCCGGCTCGGGCGATTGCGCATGACCGGGAGGTCATCACGCGCGCCCGCCCCGGTCAACGACCCGGGCGGCGCGGCGCGCACGGGCGGAGGTGAAGAACGCGTGCGCCCCCTCGACGGGTGCGCGGGACCCTCCCCGTACGGGTGAACTTGCCGGACCGCTCCCCGGACGTCCGGGCAGGTGAACGGCTCAGGGCGTCAACCAGGAAGGATCCTTTCTGCACCGGGCGCGGGGAACCGCTGCCGGACGGCGCCGGGCCCGTGGGCCAAGCGGGCTGGTCGGTTCAAGTGCCGCTCGGGGGACGACCGAAGAAGGGGACGGCCGCATTCCGGAAGGTGCCCGCGCACCGCTGCCCCCGGGGCGGCCACACCACCCCTTCCTCTCGGGAGTTCCCTCATGCGCCTGATCGCACGTGTGGCAACCGCCGCCCTCATCACCCTCGCCCCCGTCGCCGTCGGCACGGCGTCGTCCGCGGACACGCCGGAGGCGACCCCGGCACCGCTGCGGACGTCCGCCGACGCCGTGCCCGGCGAGTACATCGTGACCCTCGACAAGGGCATGGACGCGGCCAAGCTCGCGAAGACGCTCAAGCTGAAGCCGAAGCACGTCTACTCCACCGCCGTCAACGGCTTCGCGGCCCCCCTCACCGCGCTCCAGCTGGAGACCGTGCGCATGGTCGTCGGTGTGAAGGCGGTCGAGGAGGACACCCGGGTGACCTCCGTCCCGGTCCCCTCCGCCCCGAGCGCGACCAGGGCGCCGTCCACCTCCTGGGGCCTGGACCGGGTCGACCAGCGGAGCCTGCCGCTGAACGACAACTTCACCGTCCAGGGCAGCGGCGCCGGGGTGAACGCGTACATCCTCGACACCGGCATCGACTACGCGCACACCGAGTTCGCCGGCCGCGCCACCTTCGGCTTCGACGCGATGGCGGACGCCGCGACCCAGAAGGGCCAGGACTGCAACGGCCACGGCACGCACGTCGCGGGCACCGTCGCCGGCTCCTCGTACGGCGTGGCGCGCAAGGCGAACCTGGTGAGCGTCCGCGTCCTCGGCTGCGACGGCAAGGGCTCCTACGCCGGGATCATCGCGGGCATGGACTGGGTGGCGAAGAACGCCAAGCAGCCCGCCGTGCTCAACGCCTCCCTGGGCGGCCCGAAGTCCGACGCCGTCAACAACGCCGCCAACGCCCTCTCCGACGCGGGCGTCCTGCCGGTCGTCGCGGCGGGCAACGACGCGCAGGACGCCTGCAACGTCTCGCCCGCGTCGTCGGACCGCGTGGTCACGGTCGGGGCGTCCAACCGCTGGGACGAGGAGACGACCTTCTCGAACTACGGCCGGTGCGTCGCCCTGTACGCCCCCGGCCAGGAGATCGTCTCCGCCCGCCTCGGCGGCGGCAGCGTGGCCCTGAACGGGACGTCCATGGCCGCGCCGCACGTCACGGGCGTCGCCGCCCTCTACAAGCAGGCACACCCGACGGAGCTCCCGGCGGACATCGCCAACTTCCTGAACGAGGAGTCCACCAAGGACGTCCTGACCTCCGTCAGCAAGGGCACGCCGAACCAGCTGCTGTTCTCGTCGGGCCTCTGACGGTCAGAGTGCCGCGATGAAATCGGCCCAGGCCCGTGCGTGGAACACCACGTGCGGGCCTTCGGGCTGCTTGGAGTCCCTCACGGGGACGAGGTCGGTGTGCGCGTCGCAGACCTCGACGCAGTCGCCGCCACTTCCCCCGCTGTGGGTGGACTTCCGCCAGGTGGCCATCTCCAGGCAGTTGCCGCCATCCCCGGCGCTGTAGCTGGACTTGTGCCAGGTGGCCGTTGACAGGTCGTACTTAGGCACGTTCGGCATGTTCGTACTCCTCCGCCACGGACTCGATCAGGGCCAGAGACTCGCGCGGGGGCATCGCACTGGCCGTGAGGAGATCGTAGGTCAGGGTGTGCTGAGAGACCGTGGCCGGATCGTCCAACAGCTGACTGGTACCCAATGCTTCGACGTAGGCGAGCGGGGGAGCATCCTCGAAGGACATGAGCCTGAGCGGGCCGCCCAAGGCGGCATGCGCTCCCGCGCTGAACGGGAGTACCTGGACGATGATTCGGTGCGACCGGATCAGAGCCGCGATATGGCGTAGTGCCTCGGCCATGGCGGCCTGGATGCCGACCACTCGACGCAGGACGGCCTCGTCAAGCACACACCACAACAGGGGGGTTGTTGGATCAGCGAGGAGGGCGGAGCGGGCCAGCCGTGCGTCGACCAGCTCGTCGATTACCTCCTGCGAGGCCGTCGGCTGGTACGCGCGGAACACCGCTCGCGCGTACGCCTCCGTCTGGAGCAGGCCCGGGATGATCAGCGGCGCGTACTCCCGGATCGCTTTCGCCAGAGCCTCGGCCTCGGCCGCCGCCGCGAAGTGGTCCGGGTATTTGCTCTTCGCCGCCGCTCCGCAGTTGCGGGTGAAGAACCCGCCTGTGCCGAGGATCTCGTCTATCTGGCGGGCGAGTTCGAGGTGCATGCGGCGCGTGCCGGCCTCCAGCTGGCCGATGAACGAGCCGCTCACGAAGAGGGGTTCGCCCAGCTCGCTCTGGCTCAGGCCCGCGCGTTCACGCGCGACGCGCAGTTCGGCGCCGAGCAGGGCGCGGGGTGACGAAGAGGGGTCCAGGTTCTTTCCCGGCATGGCAACTCCCGATCCAACAGGTGTGGTTGTCGGCTGGCCGTCGTTGAAAGGCTAGTCCGCGAGCCGCCACTCTGAGTGCAGAATCTGATTACTCAGAGCGAAAGGTGACATGTCATGGTGATGACGGCGAAGGAGCGGATGCTCGCGGCCGAGGAGGCCGTGCGGCAGCTCAAGGGCGCGCTCGACGGGGTCGGGGTGGTCTTCCCGTCGCTCGGCGTCGACCCGGTCTCCGCCGCCGGAACGTACGGCCTGCCGCTGGTCGACCTCGGGCGCTGCAACCTCGACACCGCGCTCCGGCTGGCGGCCGTACTGCACGAGCGGAACGGCGCGTGAGCGGGTCGGTGGACGCGGCCCAGTTCGCGTTCGAGCTCGGCTGGAAGCTGCGCGGGCTGGAGGCGGACCTGCCCGGCGGCGGATGGCGGCGCCCGGGGCTCGGGCTCGCCGTAAGGGCCAGCCCGCACGGGGCCGGCGGGGCGTGGACGGCCGTCGGGGACGACGGGGAGCGGCGGCAGACGCGCAGCGCCGACACGGCGGACGAGGCGACGGCGCAGGTGCAGGAGGCGTTCGGGGTCACGGGGTGGCGTCCGCAGCCGCCCCCGCCGCCGGGGTGGCAGCGGTTCACGCTGATCCACTGCCCGGTGGGGGAGTGTCCCCCGTACGAGGACGCGCGCTACGACCGGCTCAAGGCGGAGCCGCCGCGCGGGTGCGTGCCCGAGGAGATCGGCGGGTACTTCGGGCTGCGCTGCGAGCGGCCCGGCGCACGGCTGCTGGATGCGGTCGCCGCCGTGTGCGCGGAGGTCCGGGAGGGGTACGGGCTGCTGATGGACGACCTCGGCATCGAGAAGCTGTGGGGGTGGTCGCCGGACGGGACGGACGGCTGGGGCGCCGAGACCCTCGGCCAGCTGCTCCTGATGGCGGCCGAGCGGGGCCCGAAGCTGGGTTACTCCGTGGAGGACCTGGTCCGCTTCCTGCGCACCGCCGCCGGGGGGCTTCCCGAGCCGGGGCGTCCGTAACGGGTCCGCCCGCAGCCGAGGGGTCAGGCCAGGGCCGGCTCCTTGGCCGAGGCCGTGCCCGGGGGGTCCGCGGGTCCGGGGCCGGTGTCCAGGTCGGCCAGCATGCGCGGGGTGAAGCCGAAGAAGTAGGTGGCGGCGAAGCCGACCAGGTAGCCGACGGCGAGGCCGCCCGCGTAGACGGCGACGGTCAGGCCCATGCCCGACGTACCGTCCAGCAGCGGGAACAGGGCCCAGCCCGAGGGGCCGATGGCGGTGGAGCCGAAGGCGACGCCCAGCTGGTTGCACAGGCCGACGAACGCGCCGCCCGCCGCCCCGCCGGCGCAGGCGGTGACGAACGGGCGGCCCAGCGGCAGGGAGACGCCGTAGATCAGCGGCTCGCCGACGCCGAGGAAGCCGGCCGGGAGCGCGGACTTGATGGTGGTGCGGATCGAGCCGTTGCGCGGGAGGCGGCAGTAGACGGCGAGGGCCGCGCCGACCTGGCCCGCGCCCGCCATGGCGAGGATCGGCAGCAGGACGGTGTAGCCGGACTGCTCGATCAGGGTGGTGTGGATGGGGATCAGGGCCTGGTGCAGGCCGAGCATCACCAGGGGCAGGAAGAGGCCGCCGAGGACGAGCCCGGCGAAGGCGCCGCCGGTGGCCAGCAGCCAGTCGGCGAAGGCGCCGATGGCGGTGGAGACCTCACCGGCGAGGTACATCAGGCCGAAGAGGGTGACCAGGCCCGCGACGAGGACCGTGAGGGTCGGGGTGAGCAGCACGTCCAGGGTCCCGGGCACCCGGCGCCGGCCCCAGCGCTCCACGCGGACGGCGAGCAGGGCCGCCGCCAGCGCGCCGAGGACGCCGCCCTGGCCGGGGGAGAGGTGCTCGCCGAAGGCGTCGATCTTCGCGACGCCCGGGAAGACGATGATCGCGGCGACGGCCCCGCCGAGGACGGGAGTGCCGCCGAACTCCTTGGCGGTGTTGAAGCCGACGAAGACGGCGATCAGGGACAGGAAGCCGGAGGCGATCGCGGCGAGGGCGGGGACCACGGCCGGGACCCAGCCGAGGTTGGTGAGCAGGCCGTTGAGGCCGGCGATGACGCCGCAGCCGATGAGGGCGGGGATCAGCGGGACGAAGACGTTCGCGATGCGGCGCAGGAAGAGCTTGAAGGGCGTGGAGTTCCGGGCGGTGCGGGCCTCCTTCAGCGCGGCGCCCTGCGCGGCGAGGTCCGCTGCGGTGACGCCGGCGGCCGGCGCGGCCGTGCGGGCTTCTTCGACCAGGGCCTCGAACTCGGGCGTGACGCGGGCGACGGTGCCGGGCCCCAGCACGATCTGGTAGGTGTCGTCCTCGACCACGCCCAGCACGCCGGGCACGGCCCGCAGGGCCGGGTCGTCCACCAGGGAGCGGTCGCGCAGGCCGATCCGCAGGCGGGTCATGCAGTGCGCGATGGAGCTGATGTTGTCCGGGCCGCCGACCAGGGGGAGGATCGCGGCGGCGGTGGCGCGGTTCTTGTCAGTGGACATGTACTCGCCTTGCGTCGGGGGTACGGGCGGATACGGGCGGTCCTGCCGGCCGCGGTTACGGGGTACGCACCTGCGCGGCTTCGGCGAGGGCGGCGCGGAGGTGGCCCTGCGCGCCGGCGAGGAGGCGGGCGGCCTCGGGGCCGTCGACGCCGCCGAGGAGGACGAGGACCGCGTCCTTCACCTCGCCGCCGGTCGCGGTGAGCGCGGCCTCGATCTCCGCGTCGGGCGCGCCGGTGGCCAGCGCGAGGATGCGGCGGGAGCGGGCGCGCAGCTTCTCGTTGGAGGCGCGCACGTCGACCATGAGGTTCCCGTACGTCTTGCCGAGGCGGATCATGGTGACGGTCGAGATGAGGTTCAGTACGAGCTTCTGCGCGGTGCCCGCCTTCAGGCGGGTGGAGCCGGTGAGGAGCTCGGGCCCGACGACCACCTCGATGCCGTGCTCGGCGGCCGCGGCGAGGGCGGATCCGGCGTTGCAGGACAGGCCGACGGTGAGCGCGCCGCGGGTGCGGGCGAACTCGACCGCGCCGACCGCGTACGGGGTGCGGCCGGAGGCGGAGACGCCGACGACGGTGTCGTCGGCGGTCAGGGCGAGGGCGGTGAGGTCCGCGGCGGCCAGCTCGCGCGAGTCCTCGGCGCCCTCGACGGCCTTCAGCAGGGCTCCGGGGCCGCCCGCGATCAGGCCGACGACCTGGTCCGGGTCGGTGTTGAAGGTGGGCGGGCACTCGCTGGCGTCCAGCACGCCGAGCCGCCCGGCGGTGCCGGCGCCCGCGTAGACGAGCCGGCCGCCGCGGGCCATCCGTTCGGCGATGGCGTCGACGGCGGCGGCGATCGGCTCGGCCTGGGCGGCGACGGCGGCGGGGACGGTGGCGTCCTCGGCGTTCATGATCCGGACGATCTCCGGCGTCGGCAGCCGGTCGATCTCCGCCAGCTCGGGGCGGAAGGCCTCGGTGGTCAGGGAGTCGAGCTGGGCGCGGAGGGCGGTGGAGGCGGTCGTGGCCGCGGGGGCGGCGGCGGTTTCCCTGCGGTTCTCGCTCACGCCTGGAACCTATTTTCCGGCGGGGCCGGGGGCAAGAAGGCGCGAGTCGGCGGCGCGGCGGGTGCCGGGCGGGTAAAGGCGGGGGAAAGGGCGGGGAAAGGAGGCCTTCGCCAGGGGGCCCGTACGGGTCCACAATGAGCGCATGGACCACGCGACCCCCCTGGAACAGGCGCTGCACGTCGCCCGTGCCCTCGTTCTCGCCGATCTCGCCGCCGGTGAGGTCGCCGATGCCGATGTCGTCTCCCTCGTCGAGGACTCGGTCACGCACCGCCGGTGGTGGGTGGAGCAGTGGCCGGAGGGGGTCGACTACCTCGCCGGACTCGTCGCGCAGGACGTGAAGGACGCCCTGTTGGAGAAGTACGGGCGCTGGCCGCTGTGCCCGGTCTGCGCGCACGGCGATCCGCACGCGCTGGACGTGGAGCCGGAGCTCGGACGCGACCCGCACTGGGTGTGCTCGGAGGCGGGCGTGAAGGTGGCGGCGGTGGGCGGTCTCGGCCCCGTCTTC
Source organism: Streptomyces sp. NPDC048352 (assembly GCF_040651895.1). NCBI lineage: Bacteria > Bacillati > Actinomycetota > Actinomycetes > Kitasatosporales > Streptomycetaceae > Streptomyces > Streptomyces sp. NPDC048352. The sequence continues at coordinate 3,389 of NZ_JBEZKZ010000024.1, read as the reverse complement.
CACCCGGGACGGTGAGCCGCCGGTGACGGTGTACATCGACCCGCCGGTCTGGCCGGGACACGGCCGCATGTGGTCGCACCTGGTCAGCGATGTCTCGTACGAGGAACTGCACGCCTTCGCGGCGGGCATCGGCTGCCCGCCGCGGGCCTTCGAGCGGGACCACTACGACGTGCCCTCGCACCGGTACGCGGACGCGGTGGCGGCGGGGGCGGTGGAGGTCGGCAGCAAGGAACTCGTCCGCCGCCTCACGGCGGCGGGCCTCAGGCGGCCGAAACACCGGCCGCCCGCGGCCTGAACACCCTCACGTGCTCCTGACGGTGTCCGCCGGTGCCTGGTGGGACGGTGATCCGGCCACCACGCGGGCCGCGCGGGCCGGCGTACGGCGCTCCAGGCGCAGGGCGATCACGGTGAGGGCGATCGCGGTGACGGTCATGGCCGCGCCCGCCCAGGCGGGGGAGGAGAAGCCGTACCCGGCGTCGATGACGGTGCCGCCGAGCCAGGGGCCGCCGGTGTTGCCGAGGTTGAAGGCGGCGGTGGTGGTGGCTCCGGCGAGGGTGGGGGCGGCGCCGGCGATGTTGAACATCCGGGCGTTGAGGGCCGGGGCGGTGAAGAACGCCGAGACGCCGAGCAGGAACGACAGGGCGATCGCGGCGGCCGCACTGGAGGCCAGCACGGTGAGCGCCCCGAGGAACACCGTCGAGGCGGTGATGCCCCAGAGCAGCACCCCGAACAGGTGCGCGTCGGCGATGCGGCCGCCGACGGCGGTCCCGATCAGCGCGCCGACGCCGAAGAGGCCGAGGATCCACGGCACCCACCGCGCGTCCAGCCCGGCCACGTCCGTGAGCAGCGGCGACAGGTAGCTGAAGGCGCAGAAGACGCCGCCCGCGGCGAGGGCCGTGACACCGATCGACAGCCACACCTGGCGGTCGCGGTAGATGCGCAGCTCGCTGCTGAGGCGGGGCTTGGCGTCGGGCAGCGGGATCTCCGGGATCAGCGCCAGGATGCCGGCGAGGGCGACGGCGGAGGCCGCGCCGACCGACCAGAACGCGGAGCGCCAGCCGAACTGCTCGCCGAGGAAGGCGCCGGCCGGGACGCCGAGCACGTTGGCGACGGACAGGCCGCCGATCATGACGGACATCGCGCGGGCCCGCTGGTCCTTGTCGACCATCGCGATGGCGACGGCCGCGCCGACGGCCCAGAACCCGGCGCAGGCGAGGGCCGACACCACGCGGGAGGCGAACAGGAACCCGTACGAGGGGGCCAGCGCGCCCGCCACCTGGCCGAGGCCGAAGAGGCTGATGAGGGCGACGAGGGTGGTGCGGCGCGGGAGGCGCAGGGTGGCGACGGCCAGCAGCGGGGCCCCGATGACCATGCCGATCGCGAAGGCGGATATCAGCAGGCCCGCCTGCGGGATGGTGACGTCCATGTCCTCGGCGATCGGCGGGAGGAGTCCGGACAGCATGAACTCGCTGGTGCCGAGTGCGAAGACGGACGGGCCGAGGACGTAGACGGCGACGGGCATGCGGGCTCGGGACGGTGATCGGGAGGCTGAGGGCATGTTCTTCCCGAACCGTCGTGAAGCGGGACGCATTCCCGGGCACCGGTGTGTATGTCAGGTCAGCGCGGTCAGCTCCGCCTCCAGGTTGCGGCGGGCCGGGGCCTCCCAGTGCGCGGCGCCGTAGGGGGTGCGGAAGAGGCGGGGCAGGGCCAGCAGCTGCCGCAGGACGGCGGCGCGGCCGGTGCGGAAGGCGTCGTCGGGGACGAAGCCGTACTCGGCGCGGACGGCGGCGGCGTAGGCGGCGTAGGCGTCCGGCTCGCCGGCGAGGACCCCGAGGTCGGCGTCGCACAGCACCTCGCCGTTGGTGTCGCCGGGGGCGGGGTCGTGGGTGACGGTGAGGCGCACGAGGCGGGCGACCTCGGCGGTGCGGGCGGCGCCGACGCCCAGCTCGGGCAGGGCGCGCTCGGCCAGGGCCGCGCTGCGCTCCTCGTTCTCGGAGCGGTCGGGGCGGTAGACGGCGTCGTGGAACCAGGCGGCGAGCTCGACGGCCGCGGGGTCGGCGGCGTGGTCGCCCAGGACGCCGATCCGGGCGAGGACGTCGGCCAGGTGGGCGGTGGTGTGGTACCGCCGCTGGGGCTCGGCCCAGGCGGTGAGGAGCCGGTCGGCGTAGGGGGCGGGGTCGCGGGTGGCGCCGGCGGCGGTGGCGGTGGCGTGCCAGCGGTCGCGGAGGCGGGCGGTGTCGGGGGCGGTGTCGGGCGTGGCGGGCGTGTCCATGCGGCCATTGTGGGGGTGGCGTGATGGTGCTGGTGGAGGGTGGGGTGGGCCCCGTACTCTGCATATTGGACTAGACCTATTTGGGTGAGTCCTACTCCACTTCCGAGCCGTCTTCCGAAGGATGGGATCACATGAGCAACCGTGCACTCCTGGAGGTGATCGCCCTCGACGTAGAGGACGCGGTCGCCGCCCAGGCGGGTGGGGCGGACCGACTCGAACTGGTCACCGACATGGCCGCCGACGGGCTCACCCCGCCGCGCGAGACCTTCGCGGCGATCAGGGCGGCCGTCGACATCCCGCTGCGCGTGATGCTCCGCAGGGCGGACGGGTTCGCGGCGGGCGACGTCGCCGAACTCGCGCGGACGGCGCGGGCGCTGCGGGCGGAGGGGGCGGAGGAGTTCGTCCTCGGGTTCCTGCACCCGGACGGCAGCCCGGACCTCGACGCGGTCGAGGCGGTACTGGCGGAGCTGGACGGCTGCCGGTGGACGTTCCACCGGGCGATCGACCGGGCGGCGGACCGGGACGGCCTGCGCAAGGCGGTCGCGGACCTGCCCGGGCTGGACACGTACCTGACGGCGGGCTCGGCGGCCGGGGTAGCGGAGGGGCTCCCGGTGCTGGTGGCGGAGGCGGCGGCGGGGCGGCGCGGCGAGCCGGGGTACGGGCCGCGGCTCCTGGTCGGCGGCGGCCTGGCCCTGACGCACCTGCCGGTGCTGCGGGAGGCGGGGATCGACGCGTTCCACATCGGCGGCGCGGCCCGTCCCTCCGGGTGGGAACACCCGGTCTCCCCGACGGCGGTCGCCGCCTGGCGCGAGGCCCTGGCCTAGCCGGCGCCTGCCGTGTCCCGGCGGGCGGGGTTCGGGGGGTGCCCGCGCCCGTGCGGGCGGGCCCAGGCCGGGCGGGGCCGGGCGGGTCCGTGCCGGGCGGGCCCGGGCCGGGCCCACGGCGCGGCGCTGCCGTCCGGGCGCTGCGGCCGTCGCGCGGGCCGGGCCCTGCGGGGCTTGCCCCTCCCCGCCCTTCGCCCGTTCCCCGGGGCGCAGCCCCGGGGGGTCGTTGAGGTAGCCGAGCGCGACTCCGGGCCCGCCGATGAGGAGTTCACCGCAGACGCCGGGCGGTACGG